>CACXFX010000206.1 GCA_902767055.1 uncultured Pseudomonadota bacterium | reverse complement strand
GCTCCGGTGGCGGAATTGGTAGACGCGCATGCTTCAGGTGCATGTTGGGGGTTCCCAGTGAAAGTTCAAGTCTTTTCCGGAGCACCATTTGTGGTGATACGTTTTTTTATGTGTTATGGAAGGTCGGAAAAATCCGGCTTTTTGTAATTTGGGCCTTTGAGAACTTTTCCGTCTTCACGTTTTAACGGTTTGCCGTCAACAAGTTTTGACATATTGCTTTGATGGACGCGCGAAAAAACCTCTTCCATCGGAATGCCTAAGGCAACAACCATTCCGCTTAAAACATATTGCAAATCTGCAAGTTCTTTATACATTTTATGTTTCGTTTCTTTGGTAATTGTGCCGGTGGATTCAAGCTCCTTTTGAAGTGTATCAATCTCGATATTTAATTCTGCGACTTCTTCATTTATGAGTTTTTGGCGAAGTTCTAAAAGAGATTTTGTGTAAGGTGCGTCAATGGCCATTTCCATTGCCTGGTGAAACTGTCTGACTTTTTGTTCATAATCGTTCATTTTTTTTATCCTTATTTGATGTGATGAGGATAGCTCAATCAGATATTTCGGGCAAGATTATTTTTTATTGTCGGTTGACAAGTCTGATTTTTGCATCGATTTTATTAAAGCCATAATGCGGTCGCGCCGATTTTGATGTGCTTTGTATTGTGGTGAAAGGTAATAACTGTCATTTGAAATTTGAGCAATCTGAATTTCATTTTCGAGCTTGGATAACTGTTCTTGAAGTTCTTGATAAGTTGTTCTCATATATATTTTCTCCTTAAAGGGGAAAATATAGGAAAAAAATCATATATAAAATAGATAAATAATATTTATCCTCAATATTTTTGTTTTAGAAAACAGATCAAGAAATTTTTTGAGTGTGTAAAGCATAAACAATTTTGCCGACTATTTTGAGCTTTTTAAATGAGGAGGTGACAGTTTTATAATTGGCATTATCCGAAATAAGAACAGCCTCATTGGAAGAAAATTGTTGGACGCGGCGAACCAGAAGGTGATTGTTTTGTTCAATCAAATAAAGGCCGTCGCCGCAAAATTTATCAGTGCTCAAATCGGCAAAAACATAGTCGCCGTCTTTGAATGTCGGCTGCATGGAATCGCCCGTAATGCATAAAATCTTGAGGTTTTCAGGCTTGGATTGCGAAACGGTCAATATTTGGGAAAGAGGTATTGACCAGAAGCCTGTCGTTTCGGCATCTTCCAAAGAACGATCCGTTGCTATCATTTCAACGATAACATTGTTTGAGGAAATATTTGAGGTTTCAATTGATTTTGGAAGCTTAATGTCTGTTAATTGTTGCTCGTCAACATCTAAAAGAAGCGCCAGTTTGCGGCGTTGCTCTTCAGGCAAACGCAGGGGAGAGCCCTTGTTGATATATTGGTGTAAATAAGCCTCATTTTTGCCGATAGCCATGGAAAGCGAGCGATAATTTTTGCCTTTTTGCTTAATAAGGGTGTCAATATGATGGCGGATTTGTTCAATATTCATATTATTTCTCCTATAAAGATGTTTTATTTATATCATACAAAAATTAGTTGTGCAAATTGGATTTTTCTTATTGAATGTATAGGAAATATATTATATTTTTCCTATAAAAAAGGAGAATGTACAAAATGATGATTGAAAGATATGCAAAAAACGGATGGTTGAAACACGGGGCAAAAATGTTTGGCAGCGGAGACAGGCTTTGGGCGGCGCGGCGATTATATTTTGATTATGTCAAAAGCCGCGGGGGATCCGTCGGAGTAATTGATACGGAGCGACCAAAAGTGGACGGTGGCAAAAAAGATTTTGATTTGAGGGGAAATTCAGCGGCAAGAGAAAATTTTTTGAAAGCGTTTAAGGTATTAAATCCGCTGTGGCAAAAAATGATTGAAAAGATTGTGCTTGAGGATAAAGAGCTTGAAATTTTGACGCTTGATTATAAAAAAAATCTTTCAAAGGCCAAAAAAGAGCTTTCTGCTGCGCTTGATTGTTTGATTTTGCACTATATGGCTCAGGACCAAAAGGATATCAACGATGCAAGATGCTTTAGATGATTATATCCAAATTTATCGTATCAGATGCTTGTTCAGGGCTGTTTTAGTCAAGGCGGCAAAAGATGCTTTTTTAATCAAAAGAAAAAATTTGAAAACAATAAAATATCAAAAAGAGGCATTGAGTTTTTTTGAAAATGAAGCGGATTTGAAAACAATATGCCAAATGGCGGGGGTTGAATATACGGATATTGTTGAACCGATACATAAAAAAATGAAAAAAAATGAAAAATATGAGAAAATTATTTTATGTGTTTTAGGAAAATATTAGAAATTTTTGATGAAAAACAATATGTTGGGCAGGTTTTACACAGGGCTTGACAAGATTTGAAAAATGTGGTATATCTTAAACCATCCTATAAAAGTTGATGTTTGTTTTTGGCGCTTCTGAAAAGAGGCGCTGTTTTTT
>CACXFX010000205.1 GCA_902767055.1 uncultured Pseudomonadota bacterium | reverse complement strand
TGTTTTTTTGCAAGGGATTTTTAATATTTTACGACTTTTTATAAATATCGTTCAAGAAAAAAATCTAAAAGTTTTATTTAAAAATACACAACAAAGATTACTTTATCAAAAGTCAAGAGCATTCATTGAAAGGAAAATAAATGAGAATATATAAAATTTTAACACTTTGCGCCTATGGTGCATTTTTGAGCTTAAATACAGCCGATGTCTTGGCCGGTGACACATCCGCAGATCCGGGTGTTTGGGATAAGACAAAAGAAGTCACATCAGATGTTTGGGACGGCACAAAAGAAGTCACATCAGATGTATGGGACGGCACAAAAAAAGTAACTTCTGATGTTTGGGATGGCGCAAAAGAAGTCGGGTCAGATATCAAAGATGGTATCACGGACGATGATGACACAACCACACACCACTCATCACCTGCAAATTAAAGAAAACATAAATTAGAATTTAAAAAGACAAAACGCTGAAGATGTTCTTCAGCGCTTTTAACAGAATATCAGGATGCTATTTGCAATTCCATTTATCCATTTTTTTCTTTAATTCAACAATTGAATTTGCCAGACGATGAAGCTTGTAATCTTTGTGCTCTTCAACCGTTTGGTGAATATCATAAATAATTTTGATTTGACTGAGCATAATTTCAACGTCAGCCAGCTCATCTGCCAAATGCTCAATATCGCCTCTGCCGCGAAGCTCTTTACAGAGCTCCTTTGTCAGTTCTGACATTTCTTCGATAACCATGATTTTTTGCGATTCGTCACCAAAAAAATCAATAGCCTCACGATATATTTTGTTTTCTTCAACTAAATCCATTACATGTATCCTCTAATAATCATGTATCATTGATTTAGTAATTTCATCATAGGCTTTCAGTTCTGTCAAAACACGTTCCATATCAGCAAGGGCAATTGTGTTCGGACCGTCTGACAAAGCTTTATCCGGATTGTCATGTGTTTCTAAAAAGACACCGGCCACACCGACTGCCACGGCAGCACGCGCCAAAACAGGGGCAAACTCACGCTGGCCGCCTGTCGAAGAACCTTTACCGCCCGGCTGCTGAACCGAATGCGTTGCATCCATAATCACAGGACACCCTGTATCTTTGGCCATTTGCGGAAAACCTCTCATATCGACAATCAAAGTATTATACCCGAAACTTGTACCACGCTCCGTCAACAAAACATTACTGTTACCCGAATCGACAGATTTTTGAACCAGATTTTTTACATCCCAAGGCGCTAAAAACTGTCCTTTTTTAATATTAACCGCTTTACCTGTCTTAGCTGCCGCAACGACTAAATCGGTCTGACGGCACAAAAACGCCGGAATTTGAAGCATATCAACATGTTTTGCGACCTCCGCACATTGCCAAGCCTCATGCACATCGGTGACAATCGGCAAATCGGGATAAAGCTTTTTAATCTCATCAAATGTCTTCATTCCCTCTTCCAACCCGACACCACGTGCACCATTAATTGATGTGCGGTTGGCTTTATCAAATGAAGCTTTGAAAACATAAGGAATATTAAGTTTCTTTGTCATTTCACGCATCACACTTGCAATCATAATGGCGTGCTCACGGCTTTCAATTTGACAAGGACCGCAAATCAAACCAAACGGCAATTTATTTGAAAAACTGACTTGCCCTACTTTAACGACTTTTTGTTCCATTTTAACCTCTGAAATTGTTTTTACCTAAGCCAAAGAATATTGCAAAATACTTTAAATGACAACCTGGAAAAGACTTGTTATTCACAAGCTGAAAATTGCCATCAAAAATGCAACCATGTATAAAATTTTTATTTTTTTAAAAAAGTGCTTGACAAACGTTTTATTAAAGCGTATATAACCCTCACTCAAGTATCGCAGGGTAGAGCAGCCCGGTAGCTCGTCAGGCTCATAACCTGAAGGTCGTTGGTTCAAATCCTTCCCCTGCAACCAAAGTGAGAAAGCGGAAGTTTATACTTCCGCTTTTTTTATATTTCAAATTCCCCGCAATACCCGAGAAACAGCGCACTTTAGAATTTTTTTTGATGGGCGTACCATATATATTTTCTTTAGTATATTTTTACAAGAAATCCT
>CACXFX010000204.1 GCA_902767055.1 uncultured Pseudomonadota bacterium | reverse complement strand
TTATACAAAAGGCGGTACAATCACGAATGTCAAAGATTTAAGCGAAACGGGGCTTGTTTATTCTGTTGTATCAACAAGTGCAAGCGGAGCGGCTTACGGTGCGTATGTTGAAGACGGTACAATGACCAACGGGCGCGTGCTTAAAGTGAGTACAACCGGCGGTACAAAAAATGCTTATGGTATTTATGTCGTACAGACTTCAAATGGAACAGCAACACTTAATAATACGAGCGGTATCGAGGTTCAAAGTGCCGGCGGTGATGCGTACGGTATTTATAACAAAGGCGGAAGTGTAACAAATTCAACCCAATATTATGAGATTAAAGTTGGGGCCGCAAACGGTAATGCTTATGGTATATATAGTGATGGCGGAACGGTAAATAATTCGGGGCGTATCGATGTTGTCGGTCCCGCAAAAGAAAAGACTTACGGTATTTATGCCACAAACGGTGCTCAAATTACAAACGGCGGATATTTTGAATTCAGAATTAATAATATCGAACTCGATTGGCAAGACAGTTCGTCATACTGTACGTCAAGCGGGTGTTTGACGCCCGACGGCGGATATGCGATTTATTTAACAAACGGTGCGACTTTGGTTAATGCCGGTGTGCTTGCAAGTACAAGCGCTTTAAGTTTGGGCACAAAAGGCGTGACTTTAGCCGCAAGCGGAAAAATTTCAAGTCCCGTACTTTCGGGCGGTTTAAGTATTTCATCCGGTGCGGTCACAAGCGGTTTTGATCAAACCTATACGCTCACCGGTGCAATTGATGCTGCTGATACAAGCGCTTTGAATTTAAGCTCAGAATCGGTGTTGTTTGATGCTGCTTTAGACGGCAAAAATGTTGTGCTCACCAAAAAGTCTTTTAATGATGTGATTGAAAATGCTTCTTTTGCCGATTTCTTGGAAGAAAATTACAGTGCCGGCAAAAACGAAGCGTTGTTTGGTATGTTAAAATCTGAAAAGAATTTGAGCACCTTAAACAAAATGGCACAAGATTTAACAGGTGCGAATTTAAGCCGTTTTGCGCTTGATGATATGATGGCCATCAAAGAGCTTGATTTTCAATTTAATGGTGCCGTTTTGAACAATACGAAGCCGGAATTTGCTTTAAGCGGCGAGACTGTTCCGCCATATTTGAAGAACAAAACAAGTTCTCATTCAAGGTGGGCTTTAAGCGGCAAAAAAGAGGGCAATAAAACCTATGGTGTCGGTATGGCGTTGACAACAACCAGAAACTTAAAAGATAAGAAAAACGACAAGCGTTATGATCAAATGTTTCAAATGGTTATGCCAATCAGTTATGAGAGAGGCGGTTTTGAGTTTATCACAACGCCTCGTTTAGGGTATGCTTACGGCACATATACGCGCCAAGGCTTTAACGGCTCAAGTTATGACGGCAAGATCGAAAAACGGATTTTCGGGCTGTCAAATGCGGTAAGGTATCCTGTTTTGTTTGAGGGGTGGACATTGTCTCCGAGCCTTGAGTTTAATGCAGTCGGTTATCACATTAAAGGTCATGAGGATAACAAACAATTTGCCTTGAAAATAAACAAGCAAAATATCGCATCCGTTGAGGCCGGTTTCGGGCTTGGTTTGAGTAAAGCGTTAAAGATTGAAAAAGAGGGTGACTTAAAATTTAATTCGCAAGTGATGCTTTACCACGAATTTGCCGATCCGTACAAACTTAAACTTTCAATGCAGGATATGGACGGTTCGTTTGTTGTTAATGATGAAAAACGGCGCAAAGAGCATTTAACCGTTAAAACCGGTTTAGAATATCACTTAAAAGGATTTTCGATTTATTCCAACCTATTTTCTTATATCGACAGTACGTATCACACAAAAGCTGATATCGGCTTTAAGTATGCGTTTTAAGAGCTAACGATATTTGATTCTGATGGTGTTTCCGGTCGGCTTGGCAACGCGATTGGCTTCGTCGATTGTGTAAATGCGTTTGTTTTTTCTCGGGCCGGCAGCGACGGCAATGTCATTGACTTTATAAGTGTATTTTAAAAAATTTTGCTTGCACTTTTCTAAATTTCCGCGACAATAAAGGGTTATGTTTTCTGAATTATAGATATCATCTTGGTTATCCCATAGGGTTGTGTCGGAAACGGTTATTTTTTTTAAATTACGAGCTTCATCAAGTGCTCCGTAAGAGACTTTTTGAACGGTATCTGAAATTTCGATATTTTCTGCAAGATAAAATCCAAAGAAAGAATGTGTGCCGATACGCGTAATTCCGTTTTCGATAACAATATCTTTAATCTCACTCACGTCATTGTACCAAGGTGTTTCAAATCTTGTTTGGTCGTCATAGTCATACATTTCGCCTGTTCCGGAAACACGAAGGACGCCGCTTTCATCCAAAGTTGCGGTGCAATTTTCGCCGCATTGATAGGTTTTTGTTTCGGCAAGTGCGTTAAAGGATAATATAAGGGTTAAGATAAAAAGTAGTTTTTTCATGGGTTTTCTCCAAAAAAGAATGTTGATAAATTGTTTATCACCCCCTCCGTGCCTCCCCCCTCGAGGGAGAGGATTCATAAGGATGACAGTTAAAAAAGGCCGCACGGATATTAAAGCGGCGGGGAGTTCAACAATCATATTCCACGAAATGACTCTGATAACCTTTAGAAAAATCCTGAACATCCGTCATCAGCTCCCCGGCTTGTTTCGGGGATAAGAGTTGTTTAAAAACAAAAACAACACCAAAAAACAGTGTTATCCTCACTGCGTGGAATAAAATAAGCTGTTGATAGCTCCGCACCTCTTTGAGTGCTTGATGGTAAAATAAATTCACCATCTGAAATCTATTTTGCCATAATCAAAATTTAAAATCAAGAAAAAAATAGCATATAGTTTTTTTGTTTCTTGCAAAATTTTTTATTTGCGGTTAGAGTGTTAAAGGACAACAAAGGGATAAGGTTATGTCAATTCAAAAAAAATTAAATTTATGGGTCCAAAAAAAGCTGATCACACAAAAGCAAAGTGATAAAATTTTGTCTTTTGAAAAAGAAAACAATAACGGATTTTTTGCTAAAACGGCACTGATTATATCCGCGCTTTTCATCGGGCTCGGTATTTGTCTTATTGTGGCCGCAAATTGGGAAAAATTGCCGACTGTTGTTAAATTTACGGCCGATTTTGCGATTTTCGGTGCATTTGTGTGCGGGGCTTGGCAGAGCATACAAAAAAACAAGGTGCATCTGGCAGATGTCTTTTTGTTTTTGTCTTTTTTAATGACGGCGGCGACAATCGGCTTGGTTGCTCAGACGTTTCACTTAAACGGTTCTTGGACTTCATTTGCTTTGAGCTGGGCGGTTTTGTCTTTGCCGTATGTTTTGTTTTCTCAATCTTTTTCATTTAACATTTTTTGGTGGCTTGTGTTTTTTTTCGGTCTTTTTAACGGTATTTTAGAGCCTGTTATTGATTATGTTTTCAGTCATTTTGACGGTATGGTTTGGCTTTGTTTGATGTCGGGTGCTTTAAGCCATGGACTTGATATGATTGATAAGGTAATCAAAGGAAGGGTTTTGCTTTTGAAATCGCTTTCAAAGCTTTGTTTGCTTGAGGCTTATATTGCGCTTATCGGGATTGCTTTAGGTTATGGCCTGCCTCATCATTACAATCATGATTTTACGGCTTTTGCGGTTATATTTGTTGCGGCAGTTTTGGTCTTTAGAGGATTTTTGGCTTATCAAACGCAGAATATATCTTCGTTAAAGAATAATACATTTTTGGCAGAGGCTTATATTTTTGCATTTTTTGCCTCGCTGTTTGATGATTTGTTAATGTCCGGATTCGGTTTTATCTTAAGCGGTCTTTTTATTTTACTGATGATTTATGTTTTTAAAAAAACCGCTAAATATCTTCAAGAACAAAGGAGAAAAAAATGAAGAAAAAGTTGTGGATAGCCCTGTTTGTTTTGCCGCTCGTTTGCTTTGCTTGTTGGGCTGTATGGCTTTATGTGTTGAGCGTTTCGGCAAAAGAAGTGACGCTTGCCGTTAAAGGCTATGACCCGCGTGATTTATTATCCGGACGGTATATTGCCTATCAGATCGATTGGGAAAAGACAAATTGCGGGCAATTTGAGGGCGGTATTTGCCCTGAAAACGAATTTTGCGTTGAGGCCAAATGGGGGCGCGCGTGCCGTTTTTATGTGCCCGAAAAGAGCGCAATGCATCTTGAAAATATGTTGCAAAACGCATCAGCCGATGCAAATACTTTTGAAGTTGTGTTTGCTTATCAAAAAGGACGTACGCCGATTGCAAAACGCTTTTTAATCAGCGGTAAAGATTGGCAGGCGATCGTTGAATAAAATATACCTTAAAAATTGATATTATTAATTTCGGTTTTGGCTTTTTTTAATATTGCATCGATGTCGTTGCCGATGATGTCAAGGCCTTCGGCTTTGATCAGGCGGGTATCGGAGATGCCGTATAAGGTATTGGCAAGTGCTTTGATATAACCGAACCCGAAATCGGTCGGATTGTATCCGCCCATCGTTGTGACGTAATAGAGTGTTTTTGCTTTGCAAAGCGATATAATTTCGCCGTTTTGCCCATACTTAAAGACAAGGCCGCCGACATTGATATGCTCGATAAAAGTTTTAAGCATTGCCGGAAACGAAAAATCCCAATAAGGGGCGCAGATGACAATCACGTCAGCCGCGATAAATTTTTTTGCATTGTTAAACATCGGGTCATCAAAGCGTTTTTGCCCAATCAGCGCGTTTCTTTTGGCAAGGCTTTGTTCATCCAAAGGCATAAGCTTTTGCGAGCTTAATTTTATCGTTTCAATATTGCCTTTGAGTTTTGAAAGCAAATAATCGGCCAAAATTTTAGTTCGCGAATCTTTTCGGGCACTGGCATCAACAAATAAAATATTCATTTTCTTTTCCTTATCATATCTGATGCGTCTTATATATCGTCAAAAAGATTAATTTAAAGCCTGACGCATCGTTTCTGGAATTCTGGTCGGGCGATGACGATCAATGTTGATATAAACGAGTGTAATGTTAATGGTGCATAAGACGTCTTGATCTTTTTTGATTTCCTGATAAATGTTAACCGAAGAATTTTTAAGTTCTTTAATTTCACAAGTCACTGTCAGCAAGTCATCCAAAAATGCCGAATTTTTATAATCCAGTTCAACGTGTCGTGCGACAAATCCGCAACGACTGCCGTCTTTTGCCGTTTCGGCAGGTATATTTAAGGCGCGCAAAAACTCCGTGCGCGCACGTTCCGCAAACCTTAAATAATTGGCGTAATAGACAATTCTTTCAGCATCGGTGTCTTCATAATAAACCCTGACGGGAATTGAAAAAATATCATTCATCTGTCACACTTTCTAAATTTTTAAGCAAATCAAATTGAGCATCATCGCGCTTGATTTTTGACTTTGGAAGGCCGAGATATTTTGCGCCTTCATCCGAAATCACACGTCCGCGCGGGGTACGTGCAATAAATCCGAGTTTTAGCAAAAACGGCTCAACAACTTCTTCGATTGTATCGCGTTCCTCCGATAGAGCCGCCGCCAATGTATCGGCACCGACCGGACCGCCGCCGTAATTTTTGGCAATGCAATTTAAATAACGTCTGTCAAATGCGTCAAGTCCGAAATTGTCGACATCTAAGCGTTTTAAGGCGGTATCCGCAAGGGTGTTGTCAATTTTGCCGCCGCCGTTGACCGCGCCGAAATCGCGCACGCGTCTTAAAAGTCTGCCGGCCACACGCGGTGTGCCGCGGGAGCGTTTGGCAATTTCAAAGGCGCCGTCTTCAGAAATGGGCATACCCAAAAGTTTTGCGCCGCGCAAAACAATTTTTTTCAAATCATCATGGGTATAAAAATCGAGCCTTAACGGAATTCCGAATCGCTCACGAAGCGGTGTCGATACAAGGCCGGAGCGTGTTGTTGCACCGACGAGCGTAAAGGGCTGTAAATCAATTTTGACCGAGCGTGCCGACGGCCCCTCACCGATGATAATATCAAGCTGAAAATCTTCCATTGCCGAATATAAAACTTCTTCAATCGCCGGATTGAGGCGGTGAATTTCATCAATAAAGAGGACATCGTTGGCCTCCAAATTGGTTAAAATCGCGGCTAAATCACCCGATTTTGTAATCATCGGTGCCGATGTAGCCTTAAAGTTAACGCCGAGTTCTTTGGCAATAATCGAGGCAAGGGTTGTTTTGCCCAAGCCCGGAGGGCCGAACAACAAAACATGGTCTAAAGCTTCACCGCGGGCTTTTGCCGCCTCAATAAAAACTTTTAAGTTCTGCTTTGGGCCTTCTTGGCCGATAAAATCCTCAAGCAATTGCGGGCGGATATTTATCGGTGCGTTGATATCTTTTGCCTGATCTTCCGGTAAAATCTGAGGGCTGATAATGCGTTCGTTTTCTGTCACTTAAATCCCTCCTTTTAAAAATTCTTTTAAGGACAAACGTATCAATTCCGACACAGGTTTGTCTGTGTTTGAAGCGTATACGTTTGAGGCGGCTTTATAAGCATCGATGCGTTGATAACCCAAGTTGACAAGTGCGGAGATAACGTCCTCTAAGACAGAGCTGTCGGCAATTTGGGGTTTTGATATTTGTAAATTTTCACTTTCATTATCTGTTTGCGGTGTTATTCCGAGCGGTATGGTCACCACCTTATCTTTTAATTCGGTGACAAGTCTTGCGGCCAATTTCGGTCCGATACCGGCGGCACGCAGAAATAAGTTTTTATCTTGTGCCGAAACGGCTTGTGAAAGCTCAAGCGGTGTCAATGCCGATAAAATGTTTAACGCCACTTTTGCCCCGACGCCCTGAACTTTGGTCAGGGTTAAAAACCATTCTTTTTCCCACGCGTCAAAAAAGCCGAAAAGTGAAATAGAATCTTCTCTGACAACCGTTTCAATCAAAAGTGATGCAAGCTCTGATGGCCTAAGCTTGGAAAGTGTTTTTGATGAGGCTGACACCAAATATCCGACGCCGTTCACGTCAACAATACAGGCATCTTCGAAAATACTGTCAATTTTTCCCGTTAATTTTGCAATCATTGTTTAATCCATATTCAATATGAATCAGTCTATAAAATCCGCTTTAAGCGCGCAAGCTTTTTATCGACATTCATCACAATAATTTTAGCGTTGCCTAAAATTTAAGGCGCTTAAAAATAAGCGCCTTGAAAGGGATAAAATAACGTTTTATTTGACTAATTTAATCACATCGATTGTGATATCGTTTGCGCCATAAATAACGTTTGATTTTGCCAAGACGACATTGTAGCCTTGTTTTTTGGCTTCATTGACAATTGTCTGTGTAATCGAGATATCCAAAGCATGCAACTGTTTGGCATAATACTGATTGTTGTCTTCTTTTTTGGCGGCAAATTCAGCATTATATTGTTTGAGCATAGCCTCTTTCTTTTTGGGGTCTTTTTCTGCTTCAAGCGCCTTTTCAGCCTCTTGCAACCAAGCGGCTAATTCCTGAGATTTGGCAACCTGTTCATTTTTTAAAGCCTGAACCTGTTTTGAATTGGCAACAATGGCGTTGACATCGACAACCGCAACTTTGGACGGTTCGACACAACGATGGCAGCAAAGACAGCATGCACCCCAAGCAAGCAAGCCAAAAACGACAACTGCGGCCAAAACTTTTGCCCAGCATGCTTTGCAGCTCAAAAATGCTTTTAATGATTCACAGCATTTGCAACCGCTGCATCCGCAACCGCATTCACATTTTTGCTCTTTAGCAGGTTCTGCCTGGTTGTGGTTATTTCCATAATTTTTTTTGAATTGTTTATCTTTCATAAGTTTTTTCCTTTTTGATAAATGTTGATAAATTAACGATTTGCACAAGTATATCTACCCTTTTGATAAATCAGAATATCATACTTTTTCAAAGCCCTACCACAAAATTTAAGCAAACACAAGCTTTTTCTTATGTTTTTTAAACTTCAGGTATTGAGGCTTTTGTTTTTTTGTTTTCAGGGACGGGCTGATCTATTGAGCGATCTATTTTTTCGCCTTTAAGGACAGCCTTAATCTCATCGCCGGTCAAAGTTTCAAATTCAATCAAAGCTTTGGCAAGCTTTTCCCAATCTTTTTTCTTGGTTTTTAAGATTTTTAAAGCCTCATCATGCGCCTCAGTCACCAAGCGTTTTATCTCGGCATCAATCAGTTTTGCCGTTTCTTCGCTCATATTTTGGTTTTGTGTGACCGAACGACCCAAAAATACCTCGTTTGAATTGTCGACGTATTGGATAGGTCCCAAAACATCGCTCATTCCCCATTCGGTAACCATTGAGCGCGCGAGATTTGTTGCGCCGGCGATATCCGATGATGCACCCGATGTCACAGCCTCATAACCGAATTTTAATTCTTCAGCCGCGCGGCCGCCCATCAAAATCGTCAGTCTTGAAAGCATTTTTGCGCGGGTGTATGAGTATTGATCTTTTTCGGG
>CACXFX010000203.1 GCA_902767055.1 uncultured Pseudomonadota bacterium | reverse complement strand
GACCGAACTGACTGAAATTATCTCGGGTGCCGAAGCTATTTAACACAAAGGATAAAATATGACACAAGAACCGAATTTATTTGATAATATTGCACAACAAACAGATTTTTCAAAACTTGGAAAAATTGTTCAGGTAACGGGCGCCGTCGTTGATGTCAAATTTGAAGACATCAGCGTTTTGCCGCCGATATTGACAGCTTTGGAATGTTTTAATCACGGCAAAAAGCTTGTTTTGGAAGTTGCTGCGCATATCGGTGACAATGTTGTCCGCACGATTGCCATGGATTCGACCGACGGCCTTTCACGCGGGTTGGAAGTGACCAATACCGGAGAGCCGATTAAAGTTCCGGTCGGGAAAGCGCTTTTGGGACGCATTATCAACGTCACGGGCGAGGCCATTGACGGTCGGGGTGAAATCAAGACCGAAACATTTCATTCGATTCACCGTGATGCCCCTTCGTTTGTTGACCAATCCACCAAGACGGAAATTATGATGACCGGCATCAAGGTCATTGATTTGCTTGAGCCTTATCTCAAAGGCGGCAAGATCGGCCTGTTCGGCGGTGCAGGCGTCGGCAAAACGGTGCTTATTCAAGAGTTGATACATAATGTGGCTTTAGGAACGGGTTCTTATTCCGTATTTGCCGGTGTCGGTGAACGCACAAGGGAAGGCAATGATTTGTATCATGAAATGATTTCATCAGGGATTATTGATCTTAAAGGCGACAATTCAAAAACCGTACTTGTTTACGGACAGATGAATGAGCCTCCGGGAGCGCGTGCCCGCGTGGCGTTGACCGGATTGACCGAAGCAGAATATTTCAGAGATGTCGATCATCAGGATGTTTTGCTTTTCATTGACAACATTTTCCGCTTTACGCAAGCAGGTTCCGAAGTTTCGGCCTTGCTTGGGCGTATTCCGTCAGCTGTGGGTTATCAACCGACGTTGGGTACCGATATGGGCACGATGCAAGAGCGCATTACATCGACCAAAGACGGCTCAATCACATCCGTACAGGCCGTTTATGTGCCTGCCGATGACTTGACCGACCCGGCACCGGCAACAACGTTTGCACACCTTGATGCAACAACGGTTTTGTCGCGTAAAATTTCCGAGCTCGGTATTTATCCGGCCGTTGATCCGCTTGATTCAACAAGCCGTGCGTTGTCACCGGATATTGTCGGACAAGAACATTACAGCGTTGCACGCGGTGTACAGGAAATTTTGCAAAAATATAACTCGCTTCAAGACATTATCGCGATTTTGGGTATGGACGAGCTTTCGGATGAAGATCGTTTGACCGTCTCGCGCGCCCGAAAGATTCAGCGCTTTTTATCTCAGCCTTTCCATGTGGCAGAGGTCTTTACGGGCACGAAAGGTGTTTTTGTTGACTTAAAAGATACCATCAAAGGCTTTAAGGGCATTTTGGACGGCCTTTATGATGATTTACCCGAACAGGCTTTTTATATGGTCGGCACGATTGAAGAAGCGATAGAAAAAGCCAAAACATTAAAGCAGACGGCATAAAATATGACAGTCACACTTGAAATTTATACACCGCAAAAAGTCTTTGAGCCGATGAAGGCCGATAAAATCGTTTTGCCCGTTAAAGAGGGTAATTTGACGATAATTAACGGCCGTGCACCGCGCTCACAAGTTTTGATAAAAGGTGACATCGTTCTTTTGGACCCACAAAATCAAGCGCTTCAAAGCTTTGAAATTAACGGCGGTTTGGCCGAAATTGCTTTAGACGTATGTAAAGTCGCAACCGAAGAGATTAAAACAAAATAAAGCTTTTTATCTGTATTTAATCGACACGCGGTTTTTATCACCGGCAACTTGATTGGCCTCGTCAACGGTATAGATGCGATGTTTAACATAATTTCCTTTAGCTAAATCATAAACTGAGTTATAAAACTTACCCCCAATAACAAACGGTCTATTTTTGCTGATCGCATCAAGAACAGATAAGCATTGTTGTTTGTTCTCACACTTTTTTTGACCCTCGATCAAATAAGCCGATGCAAAATATACATCGTTATCTTTTTCATCTTTCATTTTATAAAGGCCGTCTTCCTTTTCATAAAATGCTATTTTTGAACCGATATCCGCATCTTCCAAAAGATTTTGACAATCATCATTTGTTACATTGCAATAAATGACTTTTATTTTACTCAAATTAGTACCAAGAAGCATATTTTTTTCAAAATAAGCATTACCATCTATTACTATATTTGATAACTTTCTTGTCCCCAACAAATGAGTATTTTTCCCCAAATAATTAATTGTAGCTCCATTTTTTTTCAAATTTGCAGGAATAACAATAGATTCAATATCCGTTGAATGAAAGGCAGCATGTCCGATATTTTCAATATTTTCAGGCAATATCAATTCTTTTAAACGTGAATATTGAAATGATTGTGCGCCAATAGTTTTCATACTTTGAGGAATCGCAACATGTTCAAGTGTTGTCTTATAAAATGTTCCGAACTCAATACTTGTGATCCCTTCATTAATCACGGCATTTTTGATGTCTTTAGCATATTCCGCCCAAGCGGCACCGTTATGATAATTATAACGATTTCCGTTATTATCCGTATCATAAAGTATATCACCTCCAACCGCTCCCGTCCCAGAAACCGTCAAAGTATGAGTTTGCGTATCATATTCCCATGAGCAATTTGTTCCCCAATTTCCGTTTGAATCTTTGGGGCCACAGTATCCTGAAGTTTCTGCATTTACAACAAACGACACGAAAAGATTTGTCATTAGGATTGTCCGAAATAAATTTTTTTTCATCTTCTTAACCTTTCTCTCATGAAAATACAAATAAAAAAATTTCCGTTTACATAATCAAAACGGAAGAGGAGCTGAAAGAACTGCCATTGTACAGTTTGTCTTATTCGTGCGTCTAAACGCCTTATATCAACAACTCCTCATTAAGGAGTTATGTACAATGGATATGTCTTTCAAACACCGCAACCT
>CACXFX010000202.1 GCA_902767055.1 uncultured Pseudomonadota bacterium | reverse complement strand
TAAAAAGCCAAAACACGTTTTTGACCTCGGCTAAGATTTAAGCATCTTTTTGTAACATACAAAAGAAAAAACCGTCACTGCCCGTCGAAAGCGGCGAAAAATGAAGATATTTATTGCTTTCAAAATGATAAGGCAAATCGATTTTTTTTGCCCAAAGCTTTTGGTGATCGGCAAAATGAATATCGTCATGACAGGCCTTAAATTTTTCAACAATATCTTCGTTTTCATCTTTTAAGACGGAGCATGTCATATAAACAATCCGCCCGCCTTTTTTGGTATGACGATAGGCCGTTTCTAAAATCTCAAGCTGAACGGCGTTTAACTCTTTTAGGCGCTCCGGTGTCAAACGAAATTTTGCATCCGGCGCACGTCGCCAAGTGCCCGTACCCGAGCACGGACTGTCTAAGATAAAACAATCAAAATCCGTGTCTTCAATTTTTCGGATCAGTTTTAAGTTTTTGATGCTCAAACGCTCGGCCCTTGCTTTGATGGCATCCATACGATTAAAATCAATATCATGGCAATAGATCAGCCCCTCATTTTCTAAAAGTGCACCGAGTGCAAGGCTTTTACCGCCGGCACCCGCGCAATAATCAACAATTTTTTCGGATACCTTCAAATCACACAAGACCGCCGCAAGCTGAGATGATTCATCCTGCACATCAAAAAGCCCTTCCTGATAAGCGATGCAATTGTTTAAATTAATTCTGTCACTGCTTCGAAGCCCATAAGGCGCATACGGCGCTAAAGAAAAAAACAATCCCTCGGCCTGCAAGCGTTTTTTGAGTTCTAAAGCTGAAATAAAATTGGCTCTGATATCGACACTTGCCTTTTGATTTAAGGATTGGACAAGTGTCGGATTGTTTATTTTTTCAAAAAGCCATTTCGGGCATTCATACTGGGTATTTAAAGGATACGGCACATCTTTTAATGAACAAAGCCATTTTTTTTCATCACTTGTCAAAGGTTTTAGGCCGTAATTTCCGCCGGTGATTAAATCAAAATCTTCTCCCTTGAGATAGACCAACAAAATTTTACGCGGATCATCGCTTTGAGCGTCAAACGAAAGTTTGAGGCGATTTCGAATAATATCCCACGTCGTATCGGCAATAAAACGCCTGTCTTTTGCGCCGATATATTTGCGCGCCCGAAGATAATTGTTGATGATGACATCGGCCGGTTCTTTGTCCTTAAAAATCTGACTGATTAACTCAAAAACAGCTTGATAGCGGGCACCTGTTTGCATCTCTTGACCTTTTGATAAAAAAAGTGTAATAACGATTTTATGAAAGTTTTTATAACAAAAATTGAAAAAATAATCAAGAGCCGAGAAGAACTCATTTCAAAATTGAGTTTGAAAGATAAAATGCGCTTTGATCAAATCACTTCACATAAGCGTCAGGCGGAATTTTTAGCCGGAAGATGGCTGATTTTTGAATGTTTCGGAGGCGATTTCAAGGTTTTGGAGGGCGGTAAAATTGTATCTGAAAGTGCATATTTAAGCTTATCGCACAGTGCTGATTTTGCAGCACTTTCGATTTGCCAAAGCCCTGTCGGGCTTGATATGGAATATATGTCCCCTGCCCGAAACATCAAGAAAATTGCATCACGCATGGGTTTTGGCGATTGCTCTTTTACCGAATTTTATCAAAAATGGACAGCACGCGAAGCCGATTTCAAACTCGGTATCAAAGATGCCGCCTCATACCACACTTTTAAGGTATATCAAAATTATATGATTTGCCTTTCAAGCGTTGAGCCGCAAACCATCGAACTTACCGATATGTAATAAAAAAACAGCTCTGATTATTTTTTAACCAGAGCCAAATTTTTAAGTTTTCAGCGTTTTTTATTCTGCCGTATAAGCTTTTTCCTGCTTATCTGCCTCATCTGCCGTACGTGCCACATTGACCAAAATCGTTTGTGTCACTTCAGGGTGAAGATTGAGCTGAACTTTATAGACGCCGAGGTCTTTAATCGGTCTTTCGAGATAAACCAAGCGACGCTCGACTTCAAAACCGGCTTCTTTAATCGCTGCGGCAATATCACGAATTGTGACAGAACCGTAGAGTTGACCGGTTTCGGCAGCTTGTCTGATCAAAACAGCCTTAAAACCTTTCAAGGTTTCGGCTTGTTTCAACGCTGCTTCAAGCAAAGCCTTGTTGTGCGCTTCTAACTCTGCTTTTTTCTTTTCAAAATAAGCAATATTTGCTTCAGTTGCACGCAAAGCTTTGTTTTGAGGCAAAAGATAGTTGCGGGCATAACCGTTTTTCACGTTTACTTTATCGCCCATCTTGCCTAATTTATTGACGTGTTCGAGAAGAATAACTTCCATATCAAAACCTCCTCTTAATCAGCCACATAAGGCAACAAGCCGATATAACGGGCGCGCTTAATCGCACGAGCCAATTCTCTTTGCTTTTTTGCCGAAACAGAAGTGATACGTGACGGAATGATTTTACCCTTTTCCGAAATAAAACGGGACAAGAGCTTCACGTCTTTATAATCGATTCTCAAAGCGTTTTCGCCGGAAAACGGACAAGATTTTCTTCTAAAAAAAGATGATTTTGCCATTTTTATTCTCCCATGCTTTCAACAGCTTCGACATCTTCATCTGAAGAAAGTTCGCTGTTAAATTCATCAACTTTGATTGTCATATAACGAATGACGTCTTCGTTTAAGCGCATCAAGCGCTCATATTCTTTAATCGCGCTTGCAGGTGCAACAATATTTAACAAAACATAGTGACCTTTGCGGTTCTTTTTAATGCGATAAGCAAGGTTTTTAAGGCCCCAATTATCGACTTTAACGACTTCGCCACCTTCAGCCTTGATCACATCGCTTAATGAAGCAACAAGATCATTGACCTGCGGGGTGCCTAAGTCCTGACGTGCGATAAGCACGCTTTCGTAATTAGACATATATAAAATCTCCTTATGGATTCTCAACAAATGAACGTTTGCACGTTCGGGTTAATGTATAGCCGAAAGAACCATTTCTTCCGGCAAGGACGAATCGCAATATACACGAAAAAATGCATAATGCAAGCATTTTTTTAATTCAAATTGAAAGGTTCCAAAACACGATCCAAAACGCCGTTTAACGCCGATAAACAAATTCCGTAATTGGTGATCGGAACACCGCTTTGCTCGGCAGTGGCGATTTTTGATAAAATCGCTTTTCTGTTTTGAGTGCATCCGCCGCACTGAATAATCAGCCGATAACCTTTCAAATCATACGGCAAAGCACAACCCGCAATGTGCTCAAAAATTAAATTTTTGCCTGTTTTCTTAAGCATTAAATTCGGGATTTTAATCGTTCCGATATCATCTTTGATGGCGTGATGCGTACAAGACTCGGATATCAAAATTTTATCCCCGTCTTTTAAGTCTTTGATTGCCTTTGCCCCTTTGGCAAGCGCTTCTAAATCACCTTTCAAGCGCGCCATTAAAATCGAAAAAGTCGTACATTTCACCGAGGGCGGCGTATTTTGTACCATAAATTGAACAACTTGCGAATCGCATACCACCAAATCAGGCGGCGTTTTTAAATCTTCAAGTATTTTCAAATAATTTGCCTCTTGACAAACAATCACCGTCTGCCGATGATCCAAACAATCGCGAATGGCCTGTACCTGAGGCATAATCAAACGGCCTTTGGGCGCCTCGGCATCAATCGGAACAATCATCACAACCTTACCGCCCGCTTTGACCAAATCACCAAGCATCGCAGGCGGCGTTAAAAAATCTTCGGGACAAATACCCAAAAGTGCATTTTGAATAAGACCGACGGCCGCATCACGCTTTGAAGTATCCGCCGCATTCAAAACAATAAAATCGTCTTTAAGATAGGGCTCAAAATCCCTGTTTTGATTAATGACTTTAATCAGCGGTATTTTTTTGCTTTCAAGCAAGGCCAAAAGCTCTTTTTCCGGTTCTTCAAGTATTTTTGAATTTGAAATAAAAATCGCAACATCGGCACGCTCAAGCGCATCTTGCATTTTTTGTTTTCTTTTTTGCCCCAATTCGCTCATATCGCCAAAACCTGCCGTATCAAGCCATAAAACCGGCCCCAAAGGATGAAATTCCTGCGCTTTTTCAACCGTATCGGTCGTTGTGCCCGCCACATCCGAAACAATTGAAACGGATTGCCCCGTCATTAAATTCAAAAAAGAAGATTTTCCGGCATTGACCTTGCCCAAAATCGCAATTTGCAATCTCAAAGATTTTGGCGTCGTTTGCATTATTTTTCTCCTTTAGCCAAGCTTAAAATAACTTCGTGGGCAAGCATCAGCCCCATCGCTGCCGTAACGGTCGACATCGAGCCTAAAACAGCTTTTTTCCCGTCTTTTGAGGCTATAATCGGTTTTTGCCCTGATTTATTTTGTTCAAAACACGCAACGCACTTGACTTGATCAATATCGATACCGCGCTGTTTTAAGTCTTTTCTGATTTTTTTGGCCATCGGGCAATACGACGTTTCGGACAATTTTGAAATTTTAAGCGCCGAAATATCGGTCTTGAGCGCCGCTCCCATCGCCGAAATGCAAGGAATTTTTTTCTCAAAAAGATAAGCTATCATATCGCATTTTTCTTTGATACTGTCAATCGCATCAACTACAAAATCAATTTTTTGATTGAAAATTTCATCAAAATTTTGAGCGCAAACAAACATATCTCTAATTTCAACGTTGCATTCGGGGTTGATACTCAAAACACGCTCTTTGGCGACATCTGTCTTTTTTGCCCCGATTGTCGTTTCTAAAGCCAAAATCTGTCGATTGATGTTGGTGACATCAAAGCGGTCAAAATCAACCAAAATCAAATGCCCGACACCGGCGCGCGCCAAAGCCTCAAGTGCAAAACCGCCGACCGCACCGAGACCGACAAGCGCAACCGTTGCATTTTTTAAGTTTTCCATCCCGTTTGCACCAAGCAACAATGATGTGCGCATAAACCGATGATCAGTCATTTACCAAAGCCTCCAACGCATTAAGATAAAGCATATCCGCCGTTTGCTTTTCGTCTTGGTTTAAGATTTGAGCTATTTTTTTCACCACTTCGGGCAAATCTTCCGCTTTAGATTGATAAGGAGCATCTGTTTCGATTAAAAGCTTGTTTTTATCGATGGTTTTTAAAATATCTTCAGCATCTTTTTTATTAAAAAATTTTCGATTGACGGCAATATAAAACCCGAATTTTTTGATTTGCTTTGCGCGCTCGAGCGAACCGGAAAAAGAATGAAAAACTGAGTTTTGAGGCAAAAATGCATCATATTCTTGCATCACGCCATCAGATTTGACGGTATGCAACAAAAGCGGCCGGCGATAACGCAAAGCCAAATCAAGCTCAACATCAAAAACTTTTTTCTGGGCATCAATATCTTGATTTTTAAGCTTATCAAAACCGCATTCCCCGATCAAAGCTGACGGAAATTCCTCTAAATACGTTTCCAAATCGTTTTGAAAAGTATCGCCGGCCTCCTTTACATACCACGGATGCAACCCGAAAGCCGGCACAACCCTGAAAGCAAAATTGCGTGCAAAATCGGCGACAATCGGCCAATCTTTTATGTGCGCGGACACACAAACGCATTTTTTGACACCGAACTCATCAAGATAAGCCATGATATCTTCCGGCTTATTCGTGCCAAAATCTGCCAAATGAATGTGTGTATCAAAAAATTGCATAAAAAATACCTCTTGAGATCCTTTATAAGAGGTATTTTTGTTTTTTGCAAGCAAACAAATTTAAATATTATCCCCGCTACATTTCATAACGGGGATTGCAAGCACTAAAACCGTCCTTTTTAGCGATATTTAATCGACACACGGTTTTTATCACCGGCCACCGCATTGGCTTCGTCTATTGTGTAGATACGTTTTGGCAAATATTTACCTTTAAGCAAATCATCAACCGAAGCATAAGATTTGTTTTTGTATACAATCGGGTGATTGGCATTTTCGGAAGCGACCATTGCCGCACATATTTCATCACTTAAACAATATCCTTTATTTTTCAAAACGGCAGCTTTGCAAGTATCCATATCAACACATGCATTTGCTCCGTTCATCATATCATTTTGGGAGGCAAACATTGTCCCGTCTTCAAGTGTATAAACACCGGCTTCATTGGTGTACGTCTTTAACAAATTTTCGATTTCAGCTGCGGATTTATAAGAATCCTGTAAAATACGCTGACAAAATTCGATATCTTTTTGCTGACAATATACATTTTGAAGTAAAGGTGTATTAACAAACGGGAAGTTTTCTCCACCGGTATCAATGGTGATATTTTCACCGAAAACAACGGTTTCAAGTTGTTCGCACGAATCGCATATTCGTCCATAAATGGTTGCGCCATTTGGAATATTTAAACTTTGAAGTGAAGAACTACTAAACGCGGCAGTACCGATGGCTGTAACAGAATCTGGAATATTTATTTCAGAAAGATTTGTACTTGATAAGCCCCAGTGGGAAATAGTTTCTAAAGTGTTTGGCAGGTTGATTGTTTCTAAAGCAACGTTGCCATGAAAAGCCTCATTTTCAATCGTTTTAATTCCCTCGGGCAATATAATTTCTTTTGTATAAAACATATCTTCAAAAGCATTATGTCCGATTGTTTCAAACTTTTCGTTATCAGATTTGTTTTGTATCACAACTTTTTCGATATTTTCCGCATAATCAAACCACGGCGCATCGGTCGTACATTTACCTGTACTTTCCAAATTTGAGCAATCTCTGTTATAGCCTTTAATTCTTCCCGAACCGGTTACTGTCAGCACGCCGTTTTCCAAACGCCAAGAACAATCATCACCGCAAGTGTCTCCCGTTATGGCATCTCCATAGGCGTTAAAGCTTATTAACACACCTAAAATAAATAATGTTCTTTTCATATCTTTTCTCCTTGAATTTATTGACATTATTAAGAAAACCGCACCATGAGTGAGCGGCGGGG
>CACXFX010000201.1 GCA_902767055.1 uncultured Pseudomonadota bacterium | reverse complement strand
CTGGCAAAAAGCATTAAGAGGCATACGCGCCGTTAGGCGCTGTTTCCCTCCCTTCGCAAAAAAACATGGTTCTAATGTTTTTTTACTCCGATTTCTTCGGAGTTTTTTTTATTTTAAGGCAACATCAAAAAATGAAAAATGAAACTCATTTAAAAGCCAAAAAGAAATAAACGCGTTGATAACAACATAAATCTTGAGCATCTGGAATAAAATATCTTTTTTAAAAAGCGGCAAATATCGACGCATTGTGTCAAGACAATAAAACACGGCCTTTAAAATAACAAGCCAAAGAGCTATCTGCGCAAAATACCCGAAAGTCGTCAAGCCTTTTGCATATTTACACAAAATCAACGGGCACAAGCTCCAAAAAAGCAGATGCACAAACGTCAAAACAAGTGCCAATTTATTTAAACGTACAAATTCACGCCTTTGCTGTTTTTTCAAAGCCTGATTTTTTTCCAACGTTAAATCCGAAACAACCATACCACGAATTTTTTGAGGTTCTTGCCTTTGCTTTTTCAAATCATTGAGATGATGTTTAAATTTATCTTCCACGGCACAAAGCCCGCAACCTTTATTCGTAAAATAAACATGGGCGGAATTTTTCTTGCATTTTTTCAGATTATTATCGCTGGAAAGCCATTTTAAGTGCTCATACCATTCTTTTGCCGACGGACGCTTTTGCCCTTTAACAAAAGCACGATCAAAAAGCTTTAATGTTTCGGGCGCAAAATAGGCATGCATACTGTACGGATGCGGATCCTGATAATCATCGGGCCAAATACCGTAAGCATAGTGATATTGCTCAATACGACTTTGAATATCCAAAGCTTCTTTTTCTTTTTTGCGCAAAGTCCCCGCAAACGGGTGAATACCGTTATTTAAGAGCTTAAAAATAATCACGGCCAACGCAAATTTGTCTTGTTCTTCCCCCATTTCTTCGGGCGATTTGTTCATACCTTCGGGATAAATATATTCTTCGCTGACATATTCCGCCGGATAGCGATTACGCGGTCCTTTAATCGAAAAACCGTCGCAATCATAAAGCGCAACAGCCATATTGTCCTTATAAACCGAAACATTTGCCGGCTTTAAGTCGATAATATAGTGCCCGCACTGGTGCAAAGCCGCAACGACGGCCGTAATATTAAACGCGGCATTTATTCTGTCTTTATAGTTTTCGCTTAAATGCTCTTTTTGTCTGACCGCTTTTTGCATCAAATGGTCGAGAGAAACCGCTTCATCGGTATTGATAAAGGGCATCAGATAACCGACACAAAAACCTTCCTCATCTTCCAAAACAGCTTCCGGCCAAGCAATTTGAACATACGTTTTTCCATTTGATTCAATCGGCAAAATATTAGGCTTATTTTGAAGCATGGCTTCCAACTTTTGGCGATTGGTACGACTTTTTTTCCGATTATGAAAAATCTTGGCAACCATCTCCGGATGCTCACGACAAGCATAAATTTTGCCTGCCGCGCCGCCTTTGTTAATAAGCTCTCCCAGATGCTCACGTTCAAAATGCCCGTCGCTGAAAATTGCATTATATACTAAACTTTGCTCTTTCATTTAATCTCAATCCACATCAGCGTTTTATCATCACCGTTTAAGGTACTGGCTTTTTTTGTTTCCAACGTATTTTTCAAAGCTTTTGAAGCGCGTCTGATATCTTTTTGATTTTTCAAAAACGAATCAATCGGCACAATAAATCCGTCTTCTATTGTCCGCATATCTTTTTTCAAAGCAAAAGAGGTAACCCCGTCCGTCATTAAAAACACACTTTGAGCTTTTTCAAAAGGCGTAAAACGCAAGCTGTCTTTCCAATCTTCCATCGTAAAGAAAAAAGTCTCGCTTGAAAAAATACCGTTTTCGGGTTCAGAAACAATATATTTTCTTTTTTCCTGCTGTCTCAAAGCGATACCGGCGCCGTCTCCGATATGAAAAAACACACCCTTTGAACCGTCATAAACCATACCGACGACAGTTGCCGAAAAATCAATCAATCCGTCTTCGTTTTTTAATCGATTAAGACGATGGCACACAAGCTGATCTCTTGCAATTTCAATTGCATCGATAATATTTTGACGAACACTCTTAAAAGATCTCGAGCAAAGTATACGACAAAGCGATTCACAAACGTATTTTGCCCCCAACCTTCCGTATTTAACGGAACCCGCGCCGTCAGCAACAACCGCCACAATTTTTTTGCCTTTTTGCCGCCAGATACAAAAATCCTGACACTTTAGGCCTTTTTGCTTATGATAAGGCCCCGTGACACTGACCGAAACAATGCGGTTCAAGGATTTATTCTTCGTTCCAGGCATTGATATCCTTTAACAAATCGTCGGCATGAGGCGCCGCTTTTGAAACACACGAAACACTGCGGCTGAGCCACAAGAAAAATTCCGTAAACTTCAAACCGACCAACCTTTTCGGCGCCATAATCGAAAATTTAGCCAATTTTTCAAGATTAGCCCCCTGCGTTCCGATGGCATGCAAAATAACTTTTTTGTTTTTTTGCGCTTCAATACATTTTGCCGCAGCCTGTTCCCAGCCGTAATCCGTCGGCTCGCCGTCACTGACCAAAAAAATCCACGGCCGTTTTGAG
>CACXFX010000200.1 GCA_902767055.1 uncultured Pseudomonadota bacterium | reverse complement strand
GTTTCAACGGTGTGCGTCGACACATCTGCCCGATACCCCCACACCTCTTGCAACAAATCATTTTTTGTCGTGACTTTGTCTTTTGTTTTATACAAATAAAGCAACATTTCCACTTCACGCTCGGTAAGTTTAATCCTCTGAAGTGTTTTTGTATTTTTCAATTCTTTTTCAAGCGGTGAAAGTTCATACCCGTTAAAGCTCAATATCCCGGCATTTGATGAAAAAATAAAGCTCATCGCCGATTGCAATGTGTTTAAAAAACCGCTCAACTGCAAAGGCTTTGAAATATATTTTACAAACGGTGTGTCGGGCTGTTTTTTATCACCTTTTTTAAGCAACACAAAAATCGGAATTCTATCATATTTTTCTCTTAAAAAATCCAAAAGCCCAATGTCTTCATCCAAAATCAAAATATCGGCATGCCCGTCATCATCGACATTATAATCTTTTGAAAGTGTTTTGATTTGATGTGCCAAATCGGACTTAAACGCATTATTTTCAGAATAAATTTTAACATTAATCATTTCTGACGGCCTTTTTTTAACAATACTGACGAATAATAGAGCTTAAAACACCTTGAATTTTAACACGGCCGGCACTCACAACACGCGTTTGATAATTTTTGTTGCAGGGGATAAGATAAACGTCATTGCCTTTTCTTTGCATTATCTTTAACGTTGCCTCATGATTATCGATTAAAGCAACGACAATCGCGCCATTGTCTGCGGTATCTGCTTTTTTAATGATGGCCGTATCTCCATCCATGATACCGGCCTCCATCATCGAATCTCCCTCAATATTTAAGGCATAATAGCGCCCTTTGGCAACCATTTCAAACGGTACGGATATCGTCTCCGTTTCATTGGCAATCGCCTCAATCGGCGTCCCTGCCGCAATTTTGCCGTAGAGCGGAATTTGCGCCGCCGCATGCGAAAGCGCAACTTCACGCTTTCTTTCTTCTTCCATAATCGCGGAGGGCTTAAACTTTGGCAAACGCAAAACCTCAAGCGCACGTGCTTTATGCGGCAACTTTTTGATAAATTCACGCTCTTCCAACGCATTTAAAAGGGCATGAATACCTGATTTTGATTTTAATCCGACAGCATCTTTCATCTCATCAAACGAGGGGGCGCATCCGGTTTCTTTCGTGATTTTATTGATATACATCAACAGCTTGTATTGTTTAACGGTCAGCATAAAACACCTTTCTTTTTTTCAAAAATATGTTCTAGTTTAGTTCTTTTCTCATCCTTGTCAAGAAAAAAAATAAAAAATTTAAAGAAAATATCCTTGGATTTAATGTTTATCCTTGAAAATAAGAATAAAACAATATACCTTATAAAAAGTTCATCAAAAAAAGAAAGGAAAACAAATGTTTCAAGTCAAAAAACTACCTTACGACACCAGAGCTCTTTTGCCCTATATGTCCGAAGAAACGCTCAAATTTCATCATGGCAAACATTATCAAACATATGTCGACAACCTCAACAAATTAATTGCTGAAACAAAGTTTGAGGATATGTCTTTAGAAGAGATTATCAAACAAACGGCTTTCAACGTGGAATATACACCGATTTATAACAACGCGGCTCAAGCTTTTAATCACGGTTTTTTCTTTGATCATATGGCCTTAAACGGCAACAAACGTCCCTCCCATGAATTACTCAAAAAAATCGAACAGACATTCGGCAGTTATGAAAACTTTGAAAAAGAATTCAAAGCGGCCGCCCTTGCACAATTCGGCAGCGGCTGGGCATGGCTTGTTGAAGATCAAAAAGGCAACTTAAAAGTGATTAAAACAGCCAATGCCGATACGCCGATTGCATCATCCTTAAAACCTTTAATGACAATAGATGTCTGGGAGCACGCTTATTATTTGGATTATCAAAACAGGCGCGGCGACTTTGTCGATGCATTTCTTGCCCATTTAATCAACTGGTAAATACTCTTTAAAAAATAAAAACGCATCTTATTTTTTATTTCGGATATTTTAACGGAAGGAAAAAAGATGCGCTTTTTAATATTTATTTTGACACTTTTTGCAATGCCCTCAATGGCGGCCGAAGAGGTCAAAATCTATGGCAAAGCAAACACTCAAAGCGGCAAACCGATTGAGGCTTTATTTGATTTTGAAGAGCAAACGCCGCCAAAAATTTTGCTTATTGAGCCCAAACCAAACATCCGAAAACCGCAACAAAAAATATTGCCGGATACCATAAAAGCCAACAAAATAAAAGAAATCGACCAGTGGTCGGCTCAAAACCCAAAACCTTTTTCAATCTCGCCCGAGGCCCAAAAAAATGAAATTGAAAACACGCTTTACGAGGGCGGCGACCGTATTTATGATGTGCAGTCTTTTCCCTTAAAAGACATCAAAACCATCACCGAACCGAACATCGACCCGACCATCTCAACATATCCGGAATATTAAGCTTCGAAAATCTGATTGTTTTTAAGCTCAAAGAATTGAGCATCGCCGCATAACACCTTAAATGCACTTTTTTCGGTTGACGTGATGAAAGCCTGCAAATTTAAATCACGGATTTTAAAAAGCAACGCATCACGTTTGAGATTGTCAAGATGAGTGGTCACCTCATCCAAAAGTAAAACAGGCGCAAAACCCTTGTCTAACATCTGGCACTTGGTTTGGCTTAAAATAATGCTGACGAGCAAAGATTTTTGTTCACCGGTAGAACATAATTCGGCCGGCATATTTTTCTTTTTAAAATAAACCTTAAAATCCGTACGATTGACGCCTTCAATACTATCATTTTCGATAACATTTCTGCGGTTTTTAAATAAGCTTTCCCTATAAAAATCTTCAACATCAATTGCTGCTTTTGTATCAAGCATTTGCTCTATTTTTCCGTCCAGTTCGAGCCTTAAATCCGGAAAAATATCGTCAGGCTCTTTTTGAATAAAAGTATTGAGCTTAGCCACAACTTCGCGCCGCGCCGCCGCAATCGACACACCGACGGCAGCCATTTGTTCTTCTAAGCTTAAAAGCCAAAGATTGTCTTTAAGCCCGGATTTGAGCAAACGATACCATTCTTTATACAAATGTTCAAACGAGGCCGTGCGTTTGGCGTGTTCCAAGTCAAAAGCATAAACAATCCGGTCCAAAAAACTGCGCCGAGGCTGAGGCCCACCCAAAAAAATGCGATCCATTTGCGGGGTCACCCAAATTGCGCAAAGATATTTACCGAGATCCGCTTGCGTCGGCATTTTTTGCCCGTCAATCTGTACAATCCGCCGATCAAATGTGCGCGCTTCGTTTTCACATTCTCTTTGAGCCTGCACAACAGCCGTCGAAAGCGTAAAATCTTCACCGTTTTTAACAATATCGGCCGAAACCGCCCAAGAATAATTTTTATTTGATTTGCCGTATTCTGCACTGACGAGCGCAGGCGTCATACGCTTAATATCCGCCATTTTTGCCCCTCTTAAACCACGTCCCGGTGTCAAAAACGAAATCGCCTCCAAAATATTGGTCTTGCCGCTTCCGTTTTCTCCGGTAATGATAATTGGGCAAATATCAGGCTCCAGCCTTAAAAAAGCATAATTTCTAAAATCAGTCAAAGTCAGGCGTTTGACACCTGACTTTTCCTTTAAAACTTCTGAAATTTGGTATAAGGCCATCATCACAACATCGTGCTAAACACGCATCGGCATTAACACATAAATGGCGGACGAATCGGCCGTATCACGAATAATCGAAGGAGACGTCCCGTCCGAAAAGGTCAATTGAACATTGTCACCTTTAATCACCGAAAGAATATCGAGTAAATATCTGAAGTTGTATCCGACTTCCAACGAATCGCTGTCATAGGTGGCTTCCAATTCTTCCAAAGCACTGCCGAGTTCAGGACTTGATGTTGTAATCACAATATGATTCTTAGAGGTAATCAATTTAATCGCACGCGTACGCTCTGCCACAACCGAGACACGATCAACCGCAGCACCCAAGCCCTTGGACGAAAGCTCTAACACTTTATCATTGCCTGTCGGAATAACACGCTCATAGTCCGGATATGTTCCGTCGATTAATTTTGAGGTCAACGTAATGTCTTTTAACACAAAGCGAATTTTATTTTCAGACAATGAAAGCTCAATGTTTTGACAGTCCGAATCGTCAAGAAGCTTTCTGATTTCAGCGACCGTTTTTCTCGGAATAATGACTCCGCTCATCTTCTCAGCCCCTTGCGGCAGAGGAGATTCGACACACGCCAAGCGATGACCGTCTGTCGCAACGGTACGCAAAACTTTTGTTTCACCTTCCGTTTTGGCATGAATATAAAGGCCGTTTAAGTAATAACGCGTTTCTTCGGTCGATGCCGCAAATTGCGTACGATCAATCACATCTTTCAAATCTTCGCAGGACATACTAAAATTAATCGGCAATTTATCGCCTGAAATAACCGGAAAATCTTCAACCGCAATCGTCGGTAGCGAGAATTTCGAACGACCGGAAGAAATTGAAAGTTGCCCCTTTTCATCCGGAAAAACAAGTTCGACTTCCGAACCGTCATTTAATTTACGCACAATATCATAAAGCATATGTGCCGGCGCCGTTGTCGCACCTTGTTCACTGATTTTGGCATCCGTGATTTCGGTGATTTCGGTGTCCATATCGGTTGCCTTAAAGCTGATGCCGTCGGCGAGTGCCTCTAGACGAACATTAGATAACACCGGAATGGTATTGCGCTTTTCAACAATGCTTTGAACATGGCTGAGTGTTTTCAAAAAAACGGCTCTTTCAATCGTAAACTTCATTTTCTTTGCCTTAAAAAATATTAAACTGCTATTTAAATAACACATTTACCT
>CACXFX010000199.1 GCA_902767055.1 uncultured Pseudomonadota bacterium | reverse complement strand
TATATCGCCGAATTATCTAAGAACAAATCAAGAACAGTTAATAAAATCCTAAAATTTTCCATTGATTCCCATAAATTACCATGATATACCATAAACATTGTTTGATTTTATCTTTGAGGGAATAAGAAATTGAGAAAGACATTTCTCTTTTTAGATACTGTATTTAATAAGGTCGATTCAAAAGGAAGGGTTTCGCTTCCGGCTGATTATCGTGCCATTGTAAAAGAGCTTTCCTCTGAGATTGTTTGTTATCGAAGCTTAACATCACCATGTATCGAAGGTTGTGCGGAAGATTTGCTTGAAAAGCTGGCAAGCGAAATTGAAGATGCCAACGACTTTTTTTCTGAAACGCAAGATGATTTGACAAACCTTATTTTCGGTGATGCCAAGCGTTTTGCATTTGACAGTACCGGCCGCATTGTTTTAAGCGAAAAACTCTTAAACCATGCCGGTATTACCGACACGGCTGTTTTTGTCGGTAAAGGCCGCAAGTTTCAGATTTGGTCACCTGAAAATTGGGCCAAGGAAGAAGCACGTATCAGGCAAAAAGTTTTGCAAAATCGCCCCGTCTTAAATGCGCATAAAGCAGGAGAAAAAGACTAAAATGGCAAATGTGCAAAGACATATTCCCGTGATGCTTGATGAGGTATTGGATGCCTTAAACGTCGTTAAGGGCGGAGTATATGTCGACGCAACATTCGGTTTTGGCGGTTATACAACGGCGATTTTACAAAAAGCCGATTGCAAAGTGATCGCAATTGACCGTGATCCGACGGTCTTAAAGCGTGCTGGCGAGTTAAAGGAAATATATAAAGATCGGTTTGAATTTAAATCGGGTTGCTTTTCTCAAATTGAAGACCTTGTAACACATCCCGTTGACGGAGTCGTCTTTGATATCGGCGTTTCATCAATGCAGCTTGATGAGGCCGAGCGCGGATTTTCTTATCTTAAAGAAGCAAAACTTGATATGCGTATGTCATGCGTGGGGCAAAGTGCTTATGATATTGTCAATACGGCCTCTGAGGCTGAGCTTGCAGACATTTTGTATCAGTATGGCGAGGAAAGAAAATCGCGCCAAATCGCACAAAAAATTGTTTTTTATCGCACGCAAAAACCGATTGAAACAACAACTGAACTTAAAAACATTATTTATGAAGTACTGCACAAAAAAATCGGGCAAACCGATCCGGCAACACGCACTTTTCAGGCACTTCGTATTGCAGTCAATGATGAACTCGGCGAACTTGAAAAAGGTTTAGAAGGGGCAAAAAACATCTTAAAGCCCGAAGGCCGTTTGGTTGTTGTGGATTTTCATTCACTCGAAGACAGAATCGTCAAAAACTTTTTTAAGGCCAATACGGCTCCGAAAAAGCACGTTTCGCGGTATGCTAAAGCCGCTCTAAAGGACGAAGCGCCTTTTTTGTATGCTTCGGATATTATTGTTCCAAATGCAAAAGAAATATCATTTAACCCGCGCGCACATTCGGCAAAGTTGCGCTTTGGTATCAAGAGCAAAGGAGAATAAATATGGTCAGCACAAAATCAGCTTTAACGGCATTATGGCTTACACTCACATGTTTTGTGATTTTCGGCTGTTTTATCTTAAAAAATCAGGTGCACGATTTAGAGCATGAGTTGTCGCGTATCAACCAAAACATTGCTCAAGATGTCAAAAATATTCACGTCTTAAAAGCCGAATGGGGACGTTTGAACACGCCGGAACGCTTGAGAAAACTTGCCGCCGAGCACAGTTCTTTAAATAAAATCAGAGCTGAACAAATTATTAACTATTCTGCGTTACCATTTGAAAATGAGCAGGGCACCGTGGCCGTTGCCAAAGCCAGCTCAAAAGAATACAAAAAATTGGTCAAACAAGAACGTTAATTTAAGAGAAAAAAGTGCTTTCCGTCAGTTTATCAAAAAAACATCCGCGTTTTTATGATGTCAGTCCCAAACAAGGTATTGACCTGACGACGGAATTGTTTGAAGAAAATTATAACGCTTCGGCCGTTCAGACAACAAAAGCACGTATGCCCTTTGCCGTTGCCGCGTTTTTGGGTATTTATCTTATCATTGCCGTCAGGGTGTTTGTTGTGTGTTTGCCCCATGGTGTGAAAGTCAGCCTTCCGGGAGATGATTTTGCAGAGCATGAAATTGATGTTGC
>CACXFX010000198.1 GCA_902767055.1 uncultured Pseudomonadota bacterium | reverse complement strand
TGGCCGGTTCAAAAAATCAATATTCCGGAAATTTTGGTTAATGCCGAAATCAAAATTGACGGTAAACGCCGCGTTTTTAAATATACAACAATCGAACCCGAAAATATCAAGATCGATCGCGATATTTCCGAAGATGAAATTACGCAATATTATGAAGATTTTGCCGCTCAATTTGTTGAGCCCGAAAGACGCAATTTGTCGGTGATTTATCTTTCTGTTGATGATATCGCAAAAAATATGGAAGTCACGAAAGATGAAATCAAAGCTTATTATGATGAGCATATCGACGATTACGAAACAAAAGAAAAACGCGAAGTTTTGCAAATGATGTTTGAAGATCAGAGCAAGGCTGATGAGGCTTATGAAGCCTTAACGAACGGCGCTGATTTCTATGAGGTTGCCGCTGATTTTGCCGGTCAGTCAAAAGAAGATACCGAACTCGGCTCTGTTTTTGAAAACGATCTTGTTTTTGAAATTGCAGAAGACACTTTTGCACTTGAAAAAGGCGGATTTACAAAGCCGATAGCCGTCAGCGATGTTTTTCAAATCATTAAAGTTGTTGACATCACGGAGCCTTCAAAAGTTGATTATAGCGTAGCATCCGAACAAATCAAAAAAGAACTTGTCAGCGAAAAACTTTATGATGCAGTTTATGATGTTTTAAGCAAGATGGAAGATCAAATCGGTGCAGGTAAAACATTGGAAGAGATTGCGGGCATTTTTAACACAAAGCTTCAAAATGTTGAAGGTTTAGCCGATGACGGTTCGGTTTTGGCCTTGCCCGAAAATTTGGCTCAGATAGTAAAATCATCTGATTTTATTGATGCGGCTTTTTCATATGCAAAGGGTGAAACAAGTCAAACAATTGAAACAGATGAGGGTTTGCTTGTGATGCGCATTGATGATATTGCCGAGTCGCATCAGAAATCACTTGAAGAAGTGACGCCTCAAATCAAAACACTTTGGGCTGACAGTGAACGTACGGCAATCGTCCAAGAAATGGTCAATGACATTGTCCATGATTTGGAAGAGGGCGATGATTTTACAAAAACGGCTCAGCGATTCGGTTTACACGTTTATAAATCTCAGCCGATTACGCGAAACGAAACTTTTGCGGATTTAGGCTATCAAGATGTGCGCGAGCTTTTTGCTCAGGAATTAAATACACCTTACCAAACAAACGTTAAAGGCCAATATGTCGTTGTCATCGGTGTTGAAGATTTTCAAAATTCCGTTCCTTTGAGTGAAGATGAAATGAATATGGTTCGTTTCAAAGTTCGCTATGAGGTTGTGCGTGATTTGCAAAAAGCAATGCTCGATTCGTATGCCAAAGATTATAAAACAAAAATCAAGTATAAACTGATGGGCATTATGGACTAAAAAAAAGCCGCCCAAAAACAAAACGGGCGGTTTTTATTTGAAAAGGAAAGGCTTTAGAAAATGAAAATCGTTTTTATGGGTACACCCGATTTTTCCGTGCCTGTTTTGGAAAAATTGATTGAAAAACACGAAGTTGTTTGCGTTTATACACGTGCGCCGAAAATTGCCGGTCGCGGCCATGAGCTTAAAAAATCGCCGGTGCATTTGACCGCCTTAAAACACGGCATAGAAGTCAGAACGCCGAAAACTTTAAGAGATGAAGCCGAGCAAAAAGCATTTGCCGCAATCAAAGCCGATGTCGCCGTTGTTGCGGCGTATGGCTTAATCTTACCAAAAGAGGTGATAGAAGCTTTCAAATACGGATGTTTAAACGTTCATGCCTCACTTTTGCCGCGCTGGCGCGGTGCGGCACCGATACAGCGCGCGATTGAGGCCGGCGATAAAGCATCCGGTGTGACCATTATGGAAATTGTTGAAGCTTTGGATGCGGGGCGAATGTATCAAAAAGGCGTTGTGGATATCACACCTCAAACGACGGGAGGCGATTTGCACGATGCTTTATCGGTTTTGGGTGCCGATTTGATGCTTGAGGTTTTGGATCGTATTGATCAAATTCAGCCGACCCCCCAAAATGAGGCAGATGTGACTTATGCCGCAAAGCTTGAAAAAAACGAAGAAAAACTTGATTTTAACCAAAAAGCGGATGTTATTGAACGAAAAATTCGAGCCTTTAACCCGTTTCCGGCCACTTATTTTGAATATAACGGCGAACGTTTTAAGGTTTTAAGAGCTAAGACGGTTGAGGCAAGCGGTGCGGCTGGTGAAATTTTGTGTGCTAAAAAGTCCTTGATTATCGCCTGCAAAGATAAAGCTTTAGAAATACTGGAAATTCAGCGTCAGGGTAAAAAAACGATGCGCGCGGACGAACTTTTGCGCGGATTTGAATTTAAACAAGGTATTATACTTTAATTTCGAAAGGATAAAAAAATGTCAAATACAACAACTTTAATGCGGCCTTATACTTTGGTTGAAGAAATTTGTAATTGCTCAATTCACGGGCTCGGGATTATTTTAAGTATTGCGGGATTGGTGATTTTGGCGGCATTTTCTTCGGTGTACGGCAATGCGTGGACGATTGTGTCAAGTGTGATTTTCGGGGTATCGATGATTATGCTTTATACCGCCTCGACCATTTATCACGCCGTTCCAAATGCAAAAGCAAAAAGAATCTTAAAAAAATTTGATCATATCTCAATTTATTATTTGATTGCGGGATCATATACGCCGTTTCTACTGGTTAATTTACGCGGAACCCTCGGTTGGGTGATTTTCGGTGTTATTTGGTTTTTGGCCGTACTCGGTACAATCTTAAAACTCATTTTGCCCTCAAACGGTACAAAAATCTGGTCTATCGGACTTTATCTTTTGATGGGCTGGCTGATTGTTTTTGCAACTAAACCGCTGATTGCGCATTTAAATCAT
>CACXFX010000197.1 GCA_902767055.1 uncultured Pseudomonadota bacterium | reverse complement strand
TCAACATTAAAAGTTTTGGCTCCCGGAGCCTTTCAAGGGTGTACAAATCTTAAAACTCTTGAAATACCTGACGGGGTCGATATTCAAGATGTGTCTTTGGACGCAAGCGGTCTGACGTCTTTAGTTGTTTCTGAAAATTCAACGATAAGCCCTCGTGCATTATATGGTGTTGTCGGAGAAGCTCCCCTGGAAAGTATTTACTGTTCAAGTGCAAAATTACAACAATGCCAAGACGCTGTTGCTTATCGTGGTGATAACGTCAAAATCAAAGAATACCAAAAATATGGTGACACTTATTATATTGACGGCAAATTTTATACCAGCCCGAATGACATCATCGGCGATCATCATATTCAAAAACGTATCTACACCATCGACGAAGCCAATCGTGTCGCCGGTGATAAAAACCGCGTATCAATTAAGTACAGATAAAAAAGTGCTCATTAAGAAAAATCCTCATTTTGTAAAAAAAATGGGGATTTTTATTTTTTTGGTGAACCGAATTTTAAATCTTGTCGTTATATATTGTGTCAGGAGATTTAACATGGACAAGTTAGACATTCTTTTAAGCCAAACCAGGCCGCTTTACTTCAAGCGCAAACGCAATCGCCGTTTGGCGGCTGCAGCCTCGATTTTAAGCCCGTGCGTGGTGGCGCTGTTTTTGAGCTTTTGGAATTTTTCTTCGCCGCAAAGCCCGATTTATGATGCTTGGAGCGATGAAATTTATCAGGCTCAATGTGGCTCGATTATTGAAGATTACGGTCTTCCCGTTGATGAATACGGTTTGTTGAAAGTTGTGTGATGACTGATTTTATTGAACAAAATAAAAAATACGTCAGAGCCGTTATTCAAAAAATGACCGGTTCTCAAAACGAAGACTTAGAGCAGGAAGTTTATATCAAAACTTGGCAGAATATGGAAAAATACCATGACCAAGGCAAGTTTAAACAATGGATTTGTATGATTACCGCCAATATTTGCCGCGATTATTTTCGCTCTAAATCTTTTAAAACCGCTCAAGCCGAAATTTCAAGCGATTATGCGTTGCAAAATGCAGCCGTTAAATGCAAAAACGAAGAGCGAATCGACTTGAAAAGACGCCGTCAAATCGTTTTGAAAGCTGTTGATAACTTGCCTAAAATCTATCGGGAAATTATTGTTTTGGCAGATTTTGAAGAAATGAGTGTTTCCGAGATATCATCAAAACTTAAAATTCCCGAAGGAACCGTTAAATCAAGACGACACAAAGCAAAAGAACTTTTAAAGACAACCTTAACCCCAATACTCGGAGAAAATTTATGAAACATAATTTACTTTCACTTTTACTTGCCACAACAATTCTTTCAGGCGGGGCCGTTATCGGTCAGGCCAATGCTCAAAATCCCGTGATGCCCACGGAGCCGCAAATCGGTGCACATTTTGATCGCGAGCAAATGCACAAAGAAATCTCTCAAAAAATCGCTCAGGATTTAAGTTTAACCAAAGAGCAGCAAGAACAGGCCAAAGCCATTCATGAAAAAGGCAAAAAAGACATTGAGCCTTTATTAAATGAAATGAAAGATTTGCGCCAAAAAATGGATGAAAAGCGCCGCGCGAATATGGAAGAATTTGAACAGATTTTGACCCCGGAACAAAAGGCAAAATTTGAAGAAATGAAAAAGAATGCGCCAAAACCGCATGGCAGACATTTTAAGGATCATGGTCCGCGCCACCCAAATTTTGAACAAAAATAAATAAAAAGAAATTGTCGTGGAAAAAAAACAACCCATCGATTCGATTTAATCGATGGGTTGTTTTTTTAATCTAAGACATAGGCATCACCTTTGAGGGTATATGTATCGAGGCAAAGCTCGCTCGGAAGGCCCTCTTTGACGTATTCATGCGTGACATTGCCCGTCTGATTGTCAACCGAATATCTTGCCTGTTCGCTCAGCTCAAAGAGCTTTTGCATATAGGTGCTGACGGCCCAGACACAACTTTTATCGCCGTTTTCGGTCAACAGCACGACACCAAAGGGCACGATGTGGGCATTCTTGGCGGCGCCGATACAACCGAGACCGCGCACATCGAACTTGATCAGAAGGTTATCGGCGATCCACATCACGACGTACCAATCAGTGAAGGCGATCACTTTCAGCTCTGCCGAGATAAAAGCCTCTTCTTTGGGGTCAAAAACGAAAATAAATGACTTAAAGAAGAATGCCGGCGTTTCAGCAGTGCCGAGGTTTTTGACGCGAATCTCCTGTCCGTCACAGCGACGTATCAGGTGACAATTGCCGTCACGAGAAATT
>CACXFX010000196.1 GCA_902767055.1 uncultured Pseudomonadota bacterium | reverse complement strand
GTCGGCAACACCGGCCCCCAAAAAAGTTTTGGGGGCTGTGCCACAGCTTTTAATATCATATCCTTCATTTTTGCTTAAATCCTAAGTTTCTTTAGTGAAAAAGACCGCTCAATGTTGACCATGCACCACTGAATGTCGTCCCGACATGTCCGGCATTACCTAACGCATTATATCCGGAATCAATTACTCCGCGTCCTGTATCAATCATCGAACCGTTATTTGTCACACTGTTTTGCATACCGTTCAGATACTGACTTAAAGCATTCAGCGTATCGGATGTATTATTGGCTCCGGTCGGGTTATTTTCAAAATCGGTTGACCAAATACCGGCCGTATTACCGATACTATTTGATGCCCCCGTTAAATTACCCAATATAGCGTTTATTTGCATCGTACCTGAACCGCTTGCGCCGAATTCTCTTAACCTGTCATATAAAGACCCTTCACCGTTTGCAAGACTATTGAGCAAGCCAGCACCGCTATTAAATGCATTGCCTAAATTCTGTCCTAAAGCAATACCGTTTTGAACAGTTGCCCAAATATCCCCGATTTGTTGTGCCAATGTTTTTGTACATGTCCCGTCTATATTAAACTTGCCTTGGCAAACCTCTTTTTGCACGTATACTTTACCGGTTTTTTCATCAACGACACACACATTCCTGAGGCCTGTTTTTGTATCCCAACTGCTCTTTGAACTTTGCGCATTAGGATTGCATCCTGCCGCCTCTAAAACTTCTTGCGCAATATCCAAATTGTCACCATCAAGCATTAAACCGCCGCTGCTATTAAAGTTTTCCATTGCCCAGCGTGTACGCATATCTTTCCATTCCTGTTCGCGTCTTTGCATCTCTGCCTCATCATCAAAAGGCTCTTCTTTCGGATACTCAATCTCTTGATACCCTGTTCCCTGCACTCTTTGCATAGACACGGAAGGATCCAAATAACTTTTAAAAGTAAGCTCACGCTGTTGTTGCATCTCTTCTGTCGTATACCCGCTGAAATATTCAATAAACGGAAACATCAACGACAAAAGCGATAACCCGATCATAATATAACTCAGGTGCTTATAACTGATTTTGTTGAAAATCGCCATCACGGCAAACATCACAAGACCAAATCCGGCGATCATGTACACAATTTCACGCAAATCCATCAATGTACTGTAGATTTTGCTCTCAAGAATCGTAAAAATATCCCCGTCGGCCGCATAAGAAACCTGAGGTATCAAGGCAACAAGCAACAAAAGCAACAGCCCTGCTTTCAAAAATTCAACTATCTTTTTCATCTCTTTTCTCCTCTAATAAAAACTTATTCTTCATACCAATTGTCTTTTGCCACAAGCGTATCCGTAATCCCTTTGACACTGACATCCGCTCCGGTACCGGCCGTTAAATAACCGACCAAACTTGCCGTTGCCGCAATCACGACAATACCGATAATAATCGCCGCAAGCCATTTCCAGTTTAAGGCACCGAATATCGCTCCGATAGCCACCGCAATAATACCGAAACCGGCGGACGCAAAAATCAGTTTTCGCATTCCGCCGAATATTTCCCAACCTGTCGATGTTAAATTTTCAAACACGGCATAACAATCCGTTGTACATAAAATTGAAGACAGCACAAAGGCAACAGCCCCCGCCAAAAAATATTTTTGCCAATTCTTTAATTTTATATCCAACATCATTCTTCCCCTTCTTAAACCCTCCCCCCTTGAGGGGGAGGCACGGAGGGGGTGATTAAACACCCCATCCTGACCTTTTAACTACAATAATTGACATTTTCAAGGCAGACTCCCATTAAAGGGAGCCCCTTCAAGCATATGTACTAGTACAATGTTGTCGAACCTGAAGACGAGTTGTCTCTAAAGGTATCGGCATAACCACCTTGACCTGCTGTCGTCACATTATCACCGGTTGCGTATTCAATCAAAGCACCGGCAGCAGCCAAAACACCAAGACCGACAGCAAGTGCGCCGAACCAAGGCCATTTGACCTTACCGAAAATAGCTTGAACAGCCAAACCGACAAGACCGAAACCACCGATAACGAACACAATCGTTCTGACGGATTTGAAAACGTTACTGGCTTTTTTAATACCGACACCGACAACAGTATTTGAATTTAACTGTGCCGAGGCATCACCCGTGAAGGCAACCATCAAAACAAGCGCCAAACCGAATAATGTCCAGATATTGTTTTTCAAAAGTTTCATGAGTTTTCTCCTTTGATAAAAATTAAAACTTCTTGATACAATTATAGAATATCAGATTTTTTTGACTTTGACCAGTCTTTTTTGAATGTTGAAAAATTTGCTAACTTATTGATTTTATATAAAAACCTCTTCGTGTAACAAAAAATTCATATTCTACTCTGACATCTAAAACACTATTTTCATAACATAAAATAGTTAAATAAGCGTATATTTTTATTCAACCTTTTACGTCACCTTAAGGTCTGCGTCACCGCTCCGAAACGCTGAAAGCGTGAGGATCACCGGTCC
>CACXFX010000195.1 GCA_902767055.1 uncultured Pseudomonadota bacterium | reverse complement strand
TAAAAAACCGCACCTTTAAAGCGGCGGGGAGTAAAACAATCATGGTATATAAGATGATCCCGATAGCCTTTAGAAAAACCTGTACATCCGCCACCGGCTCCCCAACCTCAACAGTCGGGGATAAACGTTGTTTTAAGATAAAAAAACAACACCAAAAACAGTGTTATCCATCACTGTATATACCATAAGCCGTTTTAGAGCTCCGCGCCCCTTTCGGACGCTGGTAAGAAACAACTTTTCTTACCTGAATCAAAGTAAAACATACTTTAAGATGAATGTCAAATAAAAAATGATAATCTTATTGAATTTTAGAAGCTACAAAGCTTTAATAAAAAAATGCGCACCCTCAAAAATCACTTTCAAAAACAGCAAAAACAAAACCGATAAAATCACAACACGGATAACTTTACTGCCGTTTTTAATCGCAACACCGGCACCGATATAATTTCCAGCAATACCGAAAACGGCAGCGGCAAGCCCGAGGGGAATTAATACAACCCCGTTTGATAAAAAGATAAAAAGCGAGCAAACATCGGCCGTCATATTCGCAATTTTTGCATTACCCTCGGCTTTCAAGATATTCATTTTTGCAAGCGCCGTATACACCAAAATCAAAAACGTACCCGATCCGGGGCCGTAAAATCCGACATACATACCTAAAATAAAAGTCGCAATACCGACAATCACATACTGTTTTTTTTGCGAAATTTTTTCTTCGTTTTTCGGGTCTAAATCTTTCTTTAACAGAACATACATCGCTATCAACGGCAAAAGCACGAGCAACATCACCTTAAAAACGGCCTCATTGACCATAAGCGCACACTTACCGCCTAAGATACCGCCGCCGGCAGCCGTCAAAACGCTTAAAAGCGCAAGACTTTTTTCGATGCAATTGTGTCGATAATATCGTATCGTTGCCACAATCGTGCCGAGACAGGCAGATAATTTGTTGGTATAAACAGCAGAGTTTGCAGGCAATCCCGCAATCACGTACGCCGGCAACGAAATAAGCCCGCCACCGCCACCGATTGAATCAACAAATCCCGCCAAAAAAGCAAACGGGCAAACAATCAAAAACATCGATAAAGTCAGTTCCATTGTGTATTATCCTCATCTTTTCGCTCAATTTACTTTAATATTTTCCAAAATGCAACACTAAATTTTTCTTGACAAAAAACTTTTTACATATATATTAAACCTATTCTATTATACATCTGAAACCACAATTAAAAACCTTATAGATATTATGAAACTACTGATTAAAGACCGGATGGTTTATACCATCAAAAACGGCAAGCTCGAAAAATTAGGCGCCGCTTTAGAGCTGGAGAGAATTTCAGAAGAGATATTTAAAGCCAATGACACCTATGTCATCAAAGGCAACAAAATCTCCGTTCTTTCCAAAGATTCTTCCCCTATTCGCATTTCGCCCGACAATACGATAGATCCTCGTGTTGATATGCCTGAGCGCATCAAAGATCTCAAGTCCGTACTCAAAAAAGATACCGACCCGAACACTAAGGTCTTAGATGTTTATTTTGCGATGCTTGGCAAGTACTCTCAACAGGAGTTCATAAAACTCCAAACAGAGGCAATCGTGATGACACGCAACGGCGATTCGCGGCTTTTTGTAAAAAACGAAAAGGGCCGCTACATCAAGGCTAAAGACGTTATTGATCTCGGTTTTGATGACTATCCGTCGTTTATCTGGCACGGAGCGCTCTATGTGCGAAATCTTCTGAGCCGGTACGAAAAATTACCGTTTCAACCGCTCGTCAACACAAAACGTTATATGCTTTTCTGGGCGGGTGGTGATAATCTTTTTGCTCTTAAGCAAACAAGAAAAGGGGCGAGAATCATCAAGCTTGGCGCGCTTCAACAGTTTTTCAAAACGCCTCACGGCGTCGTTATCGAAGTTGAAACAGAGTATGGTAATAAATACAAACTCTTCAACCTCGGTAAAAACTTAGAGCCGATTTTTGAGCGTAATTACGACGAGGATTTTGACCTTGATCCCGTCACGGGTGGTCTGACGCATTTCAAAACCGGCTTTTCAAGCGGTTATAAAGTCGGATTCACCAATTATTACGTTTTCAAAAAAGGCCGCTACACAAAGGTCGATTTACGTTAAAAAAACAGCGCTTCCCGTAAAAAAAGGAAGCGCTTTTTTTAAACAACAAGCCTTTTGTTACATTTAAGCAACAAAAGCTCTTGCTCGGCATCATCAAAATATGACCCGAGCTCATTTATACTGTGCGCATCATCACTGATAATAAGCGCAACATCATTTTTAATTAACTTTTCCAAAATGCTTTCACTCGGGAAAAAATGTCCGAATTTCCGGATACCTTTTGTGCTGATTTCGCTGGCCGTATTTGTTTCTTTCAAGGCCGCTACAACGCTGTCAATTTCTTGTTGATAATCCTCTTGCCTGTAATCTTTAATTTTTTGCACATAATCCATATGCGCCAAAAACAAAAACAACTTTGAGCGCACCGCTTTTTGAAGCGTTTCAAAATGTCGCTTGATGTATACTTTAATATTTTCGGATACACGTTCCGAATAATTTGAAAAACGCCAAATATCAAAAATATCTTCACCGTTTTGGCTCATTAAAAAATGGTTACCGGTGATTAAATAATCATAATCGATTTTTTTCAAAAAATCCTTAAATTCTTCTTCCCAACCATTATATGTAAAATAATCGACTTCATAACCGACATACGTTTTGATACCATATATTTTCTCAGCTTTTCTGATATCTTCGGCATGTTTGTTGCAAATATCGACAACCTCATCAAAGCTTTGATGCGATATCTTTTTTGTTTCCTGATAAGAAGGCGCATGTATAATGTTTTTGTGCACGCTTAAATGGTCCGAAACGCCTATTTTTTCAAACCCCAAACGTGTGGCCTGCTCAACCATTTCAAAAACCGTATTTTTTCCGTCTGAAAAAACAGAGTGTGTATGAAAACTGAATTTTTGCATTGTTTATTCTCTTTTTTATATATTTTATTAATGCAAAAACTTTTTCTTTCAACCACAAAATCATCTTTTTTAAACAAAAATTTATATACCCAACAAAAAAACCTCTTTGAAAAAACAACAGATTTTGCTTGACCGAACAACTTAAATTTGTTTATCCTTGGCTTATGTCACACTTTTTAGATAAATTCATCAACCTTTTCAAATGGCCGATTGCGATTTATATGTTGCTTTCCCTGCCGGCACTTTTTGCATCGTTTCAATTTTTTGACATCAAGAGCATCAAAACAATCGCACTTTTGATCGGACTCGTGTTTTTTGTTTTTTCAAAAACAATGATGGATGCCTCTGTCAGAACATCGATGCAGATCATTGCACATGAATTTGCGCATACTTTTTTTGCACTTTTGACATTTCATAAAATCAAACATATCCGCCTCAATCCGGACGATACCGGCGGCGAAATGGGCTTTATCGGCGACGGCAACTGGCTGATTATCATTGCCCCTTACTTTTTTCCGCTTTTTGCTTTGATTTATATGATTGTCATGAGCTTTTTACCCCCGCAAATCATCTGGCACGGTATTTTGGGCTATTTTTTGGGCTACCATATCGATACGGTCGGCTCGCAAATACATGACAAACAAACCGATTTACCCAAAGTCGGCTATAAATTTTGTTTAATGTTTTTGCCGGGAATTAATTTAATGACAATCGGAAGTATTTTAGCTTTTAATATACGCGGATGGGGTGGAATCATTAAGTATATTAATTTGGTTAACCAAATTAATGTTCAATATTTTCACGATATAAAAACTTTATTGAGCTCGTTTTTGTAAAGTATAATATTCTTCTAACGTGATGTTTTGAATATATATTTTTTTTGCCAACTCTTGGCCGACAAATCTAAAATGCCAAGGTTCAAAATTAAACCCCGTTATTTTTTCTTTTCCTTTGGGATATCTTAAAATAAAACCATAAATATGTGCATGAGAAAATAACCATTTTATTTCAGGATCGTTTTCGGTTTGTTCTTCAATCATTTTATTGTTTCTTTTAAAAATAATATCAATCGCCAAACCTGTTTGATGTTCGCTTCCGCCGGGTAAAGCAACGTATTTAAGAGCGTGTTTAAGACCTTTTTCTTTAACTGTCTGATCAAATATCCTTTTTTGATATTCATAAGTCCTGTACGAAGAATCGATAAAGATTTCATACCCTTCTTTTAAGGCATCTTTTTGCATTTCCTTAAAAGCTTTATAAGCTTTGATATTTAACCTGTTAATATATGTTTTATCAAGTTTTGAACCCATCGGTTCATAAATTTCGATTAAATCTTCGGGAATATAATCCGGCAATAACAGGTTTTTATTATTAACCAGTATGGTGTAATCCATTTTTAATTTAATCCTTTTAAGATTTCTTGGCAAAAATCGGTCAACGTATTGTCACGCGCACCCATAATCACAATTCTGTCGCCTTTTTTTGCAATTTCAATTATACGTTTTTTCACCGCTTCGCGATTTTGATAAAATTCAGCGTTTTGCCCCAAAGACACAGCGTAATCAATCAAATCTTTTGAAGAAATATCTTTATTGACACTGCCGCCCGCATAAAAAATCTCAGGCATTAACAGAACATCGTTTTTATCAAATTTTTGAGCAAAAGAATCGATAATTTGCCGGCCCATCATACGCATCGGCGCAAAACCATGCGGTTGAAACATCACAATCAATCGCCCCTCATAATCGCGCAAGGCTGAAACAGAAGCTTTAACTTTGTCCGGATTATGTGCAAAATCATCAATCACGGTGATGCCGTTTTTAACTCCGATAACATCAAGACGGCGCTTGGTACCTAAAAAACCCTCTAATGTTTTAGCCGCTTTTAAGGCATCAATACCCAAAATTTCACAACACAAAATCGCTGCCGCCGCATTTGCCGCATTAAAAGCGCCAATCAGTCTTAATCTGAAACTTTTGCCGCGCAAAGTATATGATATTCCGTCTTTTAACGGCTTAATATCATCAATAAAAACATCGGCATCAGAGTTTTTAATCGAAAACGTTTTGACATTTTTATTGCCGAGCAAAATTTTTGAGTTTTCACAATCCAAATTTACAACCCCAAAATCGGCTCTCTTGATAAAATCATCAAAAAGCTTCTTTAACTCATCAATCGGCTTGTGATCAATCGTGATATTGTTCACCACGGCGATATAAGGATTATATTTTTCAATCGAGCCGTCGCTTTCATCAGCCTCAATCACACAAATATCACCATCGTTTAAGATGACGTTTGCAATACCTTTTTGCGCCGCATAATTCTTAAGCAGCCCGCCGTTAATCACAAGCGGCTTAAAATTTAATTGATCCAAAATATACCCGATCATCGCGGTCAAAGTCGTCTTTCCGGACGTCCCGCCGACAGCAACCCCTTTTTCGTGCGCATTAAAAATTTCAGCCAGTAAATCCGAGCGCTTTTTGATTGTCACCCCAAGTTCCAAAGCTTTTTTAACATCGGGTATACTTTCCTCAATTGCCGTTGAAACATACAAAAAATCCGTATCTGATGAAACGGCGGAACCGTCTTGCGGATAAATTTTAATACCGACACTTTCAAGCGCACTTTTATTTGAAACGTCTTTTCCTTGGTCAAAACTGCGATCCGATCCCAAAACCTGATACCCTTTTGC
>CACXFX010000194.1 GCA_902767055.1 uncultured Pseudomonadota bacterium | reverse complement strand
TTTTGTTTGGTGGCTGTTTATTATCTTTGCTTATTACTTTTTGGCAACACTCATGCCGATTGATAAAATTGTCGGCAAATTATATCCGTTTTTTGCGGCGGCACTTTTACTCGCAACGGTTCTTTTGCTTGGCGCTCTGATAAAAGACGGTTATGAATTTTATCCTGATTTGACGCGCTTAAATCAAAACCCGAACGGCAAACCGATTTTTCCGTTAATGTTTATCACGATTGCTTGCGGCGCTTTAAGCGGCTTTCATGCGACACAATCGCCGATGATGGCCAGATGTTTAACAAACGAAAAATACGGGCGTCCGATTTTTTACGGCGCAATGATTTTGGAAGGTGTCGTGGCACTTGTTTGGGCAACACTTTCGATTGCCTTTTTCCACGGGACGGACGGCTTGAATGAAGCATTGGGTACATCGGGCAATGCAGGCAAAGTTGTCTCAGAAATATCGCAGGGGCTTTTAGGCTCATGGGGAAAAATGCTGACAGTGACATCGATTGTGCTTTTGGCTATTACATCAGGTGATACGGCTTTGCGTTCTGCACGATTGTCACTGGCTGATTTTTTCAAAATCAAACAACAAAAACTTTCTAATCGCCTGATTTTAAGCATTGTGATTTTTGCTTGCGCAATGACGCTTGCTTTTATTGATTTGAATAAAATTTGGCTTTATTTCGGCTGGACAAACCAAATGCTTGCAACAATTATGCTTTGGATAGGTGCGCTTTATTTGAAACATAAAAAACATTTTTACCTGATGGCGATGGTACCGGCAATGTTTATGACCGCGGTTTGTGGAACGTATTTCGGGTATTCACAATTGATGCTGAGGCAAGATTTGCAAACTTCCGCTATCATCGGGATTTTTATTACACTCGTGATTACATTATCATTCTTTTACATTCAAAAAACATCCGGAAAGCATCAAAAATGAAAAATTATCCCCTATGGCAAAAAGCCAAAGAATTACTGCAAGCTCAATATTATGAGGCTTATCAAATTGTCAAAGACAGTTCTTATCACAAAGCTTTTGTGGGTGAAAAAATCAAACATTCGTTGCAAGTTTCAGGTGCGGGAAACGGCATTTTGGCCCATGAGCCGTATTTTCAGGACAAGCCCGAAGAATTTATTGATATTGCGCGTACGGCAATTGTATTGCATGATATTTACCGTTTCAAAGAGGTTGTCGGCTGGTTTAAAAACAATGAAAAAATCGATCATGGTATCAAAGGTGCTGAATTTTTACAAAAAACAAAGGATTTTAATGACATACGCATTACATTACCAATCAAGCATCACGGACATATGATTGAAGAACTCTATAATGATCCGATTTTTCAAAACCTTGATGAAAAAACAAAACAAGAGATAAAACACATTGCTTTTGCCGTTCGTGATGCCGATAAAATTGCCAACTGGCAACTTTTGGCAAAAGATTGGGACAATATGCGCGAAGTCTGGCTGCCTGAACCGAATGCTTTTTCTGACTCACAAGGTAAAATTAACCAAGATTTATGGCAATTTTTTCTGCGCTGTGAAGTTTCTCCCAACAATCTTCGCTCGACCAATGCCGATGCCGCAATATCTATCATGTGTTGGCTTTTTGATATCAATTATGATTACAGCATCTTTTATTGTCAAAAATTAAAGCTTTTTGACGCTTGGCGGACAATTTTAGAAAAACTTAAGGTCGATAATACGCAAATTGATATTGCTTTTGAGGTTATGCGCCGCTTTACCGCTCAAAAATTTAAAGTACAAATATAAAAATATCTCTCAAAGAAAAACCCTCGCTTGAATACGAGGGTCGAAAGGAGGAGATGAAAACAAAAACTTATTTTATTTTAACGATACCTCTTCATATAACTCTATTTAAAAAAATTTGTCAAGTATTTTTTTAAAAAAATTGTGTATTATTTTAAAAAGAATTCTTTGTACATAAAAAGCATAAAATCTCTTGCAAATCAAAAAAAAATGTATATAGTAAGCACCATAAATGATGTAAGTGCTTTTTTGTTTTGCTTACAATTTATTTCTTTCAAAGAAAAAACTTGTTTTAATTAAAGCCGCAAGGCTTTGTTTTGAGGTGTTTTGATTATGAGAAAAAACAACAACAGATTTCGTGGCAACAATAATAATTCCGGTTTAAATTATCGTTTTGACAGTTTAAGCCCGGCAGGAAAATATTCCGGCACAGCGCTTGATTTGATTAAACGGTATAACGAACTGGCTAAAGAAGCTGGTGCCGCCGGCAATTATGTTGAGATGGAAGTTTTCCGTCAATATGCCGAACATTATCGCAAAATTGTCACTGAATTTAACGAGCGTAAAAATCTTAATCAAAATCAACAAAAACCTGAGGAACAATCTGAAAATACGCCTAATGACGAAAATACAGTTTCAGATGAAACATCTCAAGACAATAATGCGCCCGAGGAAGATTCTTCAGAACCAGAAGTTATCAAAGCAAAACCATTATCGCTTAAAAGAAAGACGCTCAAAATCGTTGAAGTAAAAGAATCTGAAATACCCGAAGAAAAAGCAAAAGAATCTCAAAAAGAAAAAAAGTCTACACGTATTACTTGCCGTAAAACAAAACAAAAGCAAGACCCTGCTGTGGACTCTGCCGCATCATGAGCCAAAGGAATAAGGCTATGATATTTTTTATCGGAATGTTAATTCTTGTTTTG
>CACXFX010000193.1 GCA_902767055.1 uncultured Pseudomonadota bacterium | reverse complement strand
TGATTTTGCTTTAACAGATGAAGATATGCAACAAATTGCCGAACTTGATTGCGGTAAACGCTATTATACGGCAGATTTGGAAGAACAAAAACGCTTTTTGAGTTGGAAACCGGCCGATTAAGGAGAAAATAAATTGAAAAAGTTTTTAATAATATTGACAACGTTTATACTTTTAGGAGGAAATGCCATGGCAGAAAGTTTAACAAAACAACAGCAATCTATTGCTTTAGCAGCATCTTATGCGGCTCTCGGCAACCAAACAGGATTAAAACAAGCCTTAAATAACGGGCTTGACAATGGTGTTACGGTAAACGAGTTTAAGGAAATTTTGGTACAGGCTTATGCATATTGCGGATTTCCGCGCAGTTTGAATGCTCTTGCAACCTTAATGCAAACCGTTGAAGAACGAGGCAATAAAGATGAATTAGGCAGTGAGCCGAGCGCAAAACCTGAAGGTGATGCCTTAACTTATGGCACAGAGAACCAAACTAAATTAGTCGGTATCGAAGTAAAAGGTAAGTTATTTGAATTTGCACCGGCGATTGATGAATATTTAAAATCTCATCTGTTCGGCGATATTTTTGCGCGCGATAATGTGGATTGGAAAACAAGAGAATTGGCAACTATTGCCATGTTGGCCGTTCGTGACGGTGTGGAAAGTCAATTAAATGCTCATATTGATATCGGTAAACATAACGGATTAACCGATAATGATGTTGCTGAAATATTAAGTATTGCCTCCGAAGCAAAGGCTAAAAATGTGGTCTTCGGTTTTGGTGAATTAAATCCATACAGCAAATATTTTACCGGCAAAAGTTATTTGCAACCGATTACTACCGAAAACGGTGTGCCGATGTTTAATGTGACTTTTGAGCCGAAATGCCGCAATAATTGGCATATTCATCATAAAGGCGGACAAATTTTACTCGTTACTCAAGGTCGTGGTTGGTATCAGGCATGGGGCGAAGAACCGAGAGAATTGAAAGCCGGTGACGTAGTTAATATTCCTGCAGAAACCAAACACTGGCATGGGGCGGCAAAGGATAGTTGGTTTACCCATATTGCGGTAGAAGTACCGTCAGAAGGCAGCACTAACGAGTGGCTTGAGCCGGTAACCGATGAAGAATACAACAAATTGAAATAAAGGAAAATACTTAAAAAATTACCTGATTTAAATTGTGCTACACCGGAGGTATTATCAGCCTCCGGTGTTGTGCGTTACAGATACACAAAAAAATATTACTTATCAAGCATACCGATACCGCGTAAAATACCAATCATACCTTCGGCGGCGATATCGTTTATAACCTTACCTTCGTTGTTGAAATAGTAAAAATTCATGACGGAAGTGGATATATGTTTACCGGTAGCAGGTATTCCCATAAATTCGCCGTCATGGGTACCGGTCAATGTCCAACGTACTGCGACAATGTTTCCTTCGGCAACCATTTCTTCTATCTTCCACTGCACATCGGAAAAGCCTTTTCTCATCCAATGAACAACCGAGAGATAACCTTCGCCGCCGTAAAGAGGAGTAGGTGAGGCAGGGGTATAAAAAGCCGCATCATCAGCTACCAGTTCTTTGGCAAGGGAAGAATCTGCAGTGTTTATCATCGTTTCAAAGCGTTTCATCGCAGCTTTATGTGTTTCGAGTCTTTCCATTTTTATCTCCTCATATTTATTTATACTTATAGCATTTTATTTTGAATGTACGTAAGTTAATTTTTTAACAATCTTCAGCATTCAATTCAAGCCGAGCGGCTACACTCGGCTTGAATTACACCTTTTGATAATTAAGGTATTTGGCAAGACATGTTATCTACTTAAATCAATTCGGCAATTTGGAATTCCACTTCGTTCATATCAGCGGTCGGCTCAAAGCGAGCAACGACTTCGCCTTTGCGATTAATTAAAAACTTGGTAAAGTTCCATTTGATATCAGGATTTTTATCCCAGTCTTTATCAACTTTTGCCAGCATTTCCGCCAAAAGTGCTGCCAGTTTATGTTTACCAAATCCGGCAAACCTTTTTTGCGATTTTAAGTAGGTATAAAGCGGTAATTCATTGATGCCGTTGACATCAGATTTTTTCATCTGCTCAAATTTGGTATTATAATGCAATTGGCAAAATTCGTGAACTTCTGCATCCGTTCCCGGAGTTTGATGTCCGAATTGATTGCACGGAATATCTATCACTTCTAAACCTTTATCGTGGTATTTTTCATAAATAGTTTCTATTGCTTCGTATTGTGGTGTAAATCCGCAACCGGTTGCTGTGTTCACAATCAACAATACTTTGCCTTTTAAATCTGCCAGTTTTAGTTCTTCGCCGTTTGTTTTAGGCACGTTATAATCATAAATGCTCATTTTAGTCTCCTATTTTATCATTGTTGCCAATCTTTTGCCAAGTTCATAAGCTTTTTCCATATCTTTAGGAAATTGTTCATCACGCATTTTGGCCTTATGTTCAGCATCAAACAAATCACAATCGTATTTAGCATAATCAGTATATTGAAAGGTGTCAAATGCGTATAATGTTTCACAATAGCCGAACACCGCACGCAAACTCATCTCATTATCTCCCAAAACCACATCATAATGATGTTGTTTAAACTGTTCCTCGTTTGCATTCATTGTGAAAATCAATGCCGTAGGTAGTGTGTGGTTCAAGATACGTTTTAACCCGCCGTTTTCTCTATCAATCATATAAGTATGCGCCGGAAACATGAAGCGCTCCAAAAAACTGCGCATCATTCCTGTCGGATAAGAATGATAAGCCGGTGAGCCGATAATTACGGCATCGGCATTCAAGCATTTTTCCAACAGTGGGCGTAAGTCATCCTTGTAAAAACACAAACCTTGCTGTTCAACACCTTTGCGTTTACATATCAAACAGCTGATACAACCTTTATAATTTATGTCATAAAGATTGACGTATTCAACATCGGCACCGGTATCTTGAGCGCCTCTTTGAGCCTCTTTCAAGAGTTTTGCCGTATTAAAGTTTTTACGTGGACTACCATTGATAATCATTACTTTAGTCATCAATTTTCTCCTTTATTTTCCGTCCGGAAAGCTGGTAAACGTAATCGCTTCATAATCCGGTCTGTTAATACCGTTTTGCTTACCGAGTTCAATACATTTAAGTAACCATGCCATATTTTGTCCTAATGTGCGCATGGTTTGCAAGCCTTTCAAACATCCAAAGTCAAAACCTTCGCTTGATGTTTTTTGCCATGTTTGAGGGAATTGTTGTATATTTAGTTTATCTCCTAAACAATCATCAGCCAAATGAATATCGGCAAATATATCTTCTTCCTGCATTATATAGAAATACTCCGTTGCTACTGTGATTATGTTATCATAATATTCTTATTTTGTCAACAAATTGTAGAGCTTTGTAAATTTCGATACTACATCTATTTTAAAATATAACTCTTAATTCAGAAAAAACTGGTCGTGAGTTTAACTTTATGTAGCGTAAGTTCGAATTTGAGCCACAAAAAAAAGATACTATTTTTCTATAACATAGCTAACATATTGAATTAAAATAAAAAAAAAGTTTCTATATATTCGGCAAAAAAGTTATGCAAAATAGCAAAATCGCCCCAGATCCACCAGATATGGGTATTTATATTCGATGTTTATTAGAGTCATTTTCAGCGTTGGTATGGTTGCGTATCTATCGTATAAAAATGGTTTGCCGCCTTATTTTATCTACAATGTATACTTTTGGTATGTCCAAATGATTCATTTTTTTATGTATTTGACGAAAAAAGTTTATAATTGTAAATGAACTTATTCTTATCCAAACTTTTCCTGTAATTTCTGTAAGAACAGATTAGCCGCAGAAGAACGCACGGCAGATTTGTTCCAAACAATATTTAATTTTGCTTCTACTTTAGGTTCAAGCGGTCTGAAGCAAAGCGGGCTTTTATCTGAAGTATCTGCCAGTTTATCCAAAGTTATCGCATACCCGATGCCGGATTTAACCATTATTGCAGCATTATAAATTAAATTATATGTTGCGACGGTATTCAAATTATCAAACTGACCGTGAAACCATTTAAGAAATTCATTGTTTGAAGATTTCTTTATCGCTTGGCGAGAATTTATTAAAGGCAAGCCTTTTAAGTCTTCAAGTTTGACTGATTTATATTGCGCCAACGGACAATCTTTACGCATCAAAACGCCCCATACATCA
>CACXFX010000192.1 GCA_902767055.1 uncultured Pseudomonadota bacterium | reverse complement strand
TGGCCTCGCAAAGTATTTTAGGTAAAATCGGCTCTTGTCAAATGATTAAAAATCACGTTAAAATCGTGGCTTCTGAGATGCAAAATATAGGTGCCAATTTTAATTTTGCGCCGGTACTTGATTTGGATTATAAAAACACAACGCTTGCCTTAAAATCGCGTACGTTAAGTCAAGGGCCGAAGAAAGCGGCCAAACTCGGCAAAGTGATGTGGCAGGCTTATGTTAAAGAAGGGGTTTGCCCGTGCATGAAACATTTGCCCGGGCATGGGCGTGCGCAAAATGATCCGCATCTTGGTTTGCCCGTGATTGAGGAAGATTTAAAAACGCTTGAACGTGATTTTTTCCCGTTTAGAGAAAACAAAGATTGTCCGGCAGCCATGACGGCGCATATTTTGCTCAAAAATATTGACGATAGAGCCCCAATTACCTTTTCAAAAAAAGGCGTAAAAGAAATTATCAGAGGTTTGCTTGATTATCAGGGTTTTTTGATTTCGGATGCGCTTGAAATGGGGGCACTGAAAGGCAGTGTTGCCGAGCGTGTTCAAAAAGCAATTGATGCCGGCTTGGATGCCGTTTGCTATTGTATGGGTGATATATCAGGCTTAAAAGCGGTGTGTGAAAGTGCCGGATTTTTACCGGATAAATCACTTGAGCGATTTGAAAAAACACAAAATGTTTTAAAAACACACAGGCCTCAAACAAATATTGATTTATTAAAAGAAAAGTACTATGCTAAAGTCAATCTGTTCGGTCAGGAAAAAATTGATTATGATGCGACAGAAGTCTTGTTTCAATTAAACAATAGGAGAAAAGAATGTTAGGTTGGTTGCTTGTTGTTATTTTTGTGGTTGTTATTTTTTCAGCGCACAAATTACCTGCTGTTAAAGAAGATTTAAAAGGACTTGCCGATAAAGGCATAGAGGCAGCAAAAAAAGGTAAACAAAAGGCTGAAGAAAAAATCGCGGAAGCTAAAAAAAATAAAGAAAACAAGTCAAAATAATTTTTTTAGGTACAAATAACACGCCTCTTAAAAAACGGAGGCGTGTTTTTATATATTATTTGCTGCTTTTTGAGGCCGTTTTTTTAGCGGTTGAAGCCGTTTTTTTAGCGGTTGTTGTCGACTTTTTGCAAGCACTTTTTGTGCATGCGCAAGAAGACATTTGTTCGACAGCCATAGACCAGAATTTTTCATCCTGTCCCATCGGGCAACCCGCATTTTGCCACAAATAATAAGCAGCTTCACGAATGTAGTTTTCGTTACATTTTGAATTTGCCATAAAAGTTCTCCAAAACAATTTGTTAAAGACAAAAGCAATATATACCATAAAACAGCATTCGTCAATATTTATTCTTTTGTTTATGGTTAATTTTAAATATAGACGTTTATGGCTCAAAAAATTTTCTTTACATTTAATTTTTTTTATGGCATCATAAGACTGTAACCAAGATGGTTGCGGTGTTTCAAAGACACGTCCAAGATATAGCTCCTTCACGAGGAGTGCTTGATATAAGGTATTTGTTTACTCGAATAAAAGCAACTGTATCTTGGCAGTTCTTTGACCTCCTCTTCCGTTTTGATTATCTCAACGGAAATTTTTTATGTATAACGGAGAAAAAATATGAAAAAATGTGTTTTGATTTTGGGAATGATCCTCGGTTTTAATGCAAATGCGGATGATGAAATAACCATTATAGCTCAAACAAACCCGAATGATGCCTCAACCAAATGCGGTGATAATTGTACTTGGACTTTATACAGTAACGGCAAGCTTGAAATTTCAGGTAGTGGCGATATGTATGAGTGGTATGACCAAGGTTGGAACACGCCTTGGAAGGGTTACGCAGAAAATATAACAAATGTCGTTATTGAAGGTGCAACAAAAGATGAAAACGGAAATGTATTAAATAAAGGTATTACATCAATCGGTTCTGTAGCTTTTGCAAATTTAAATTCTATGAAAAGTATTGAAGTCCCAGACAGTGTCAAATTCATCAGTTCTTTGGCATTTTATGCGGCTACTGCACTTGAAAGCATTCATATTCCTCAATCTGTTGAATCTATGAATTGGGGTACATTTGAACTTACCTCTTCACTTAAAGATATTGTTCTTCCGGATTCGCTGACCTATATACCGGATTATTGTTTTTTGGATAATACATCACTTGAAGCACTTATTATTCCGGAATCGATTACGCAAGTTAATGACCATGCATTTGATAATACCTCGGCAACAATTTATTGCACTTCAGCATCATTATGTGTCGATAAAGGCGCTGATGAAAGTCAAATTCAAACCTATACAAAAGACAAAATAACAGGCATATACGAAAGTGACGGACTCTACTTTTTATCGTCCGATGATATGATTCGTGCAGGTAAAACAACGGATGCAACGGAAAAATATGAAATTTCTTGTGGTGATTTGGATTCATGTAAAGCACAAGGTTTGAAAAATAAAGGTCTGTGCTCAGATTTGACCGGTGATTGCAAAACCATTGTCGATTCTGATAATGCCGCTAGAATGATTATAGTTGGTTCCAAAACGTATCAATCGCTTGAGGCGCTCTTAAAAGGCAAGTATGATGTGCGTCGTATTTATACCGTCGATGAGGCCAATGCTGTCGCAGGTGAAAAAAATCGTGTATCGATTAAATACAGGTAATAAAACAAACGGTTTGAGCAAAAATAAGATTATGGCTGAAAATTGTTTTTCAAAAGTTTAATCTCAGCTGCCCACCCTTGCAAGTCATTTGGTGTTTCAAGAATAAACGGCAAGTGTTTTAGTTTCGGATGATTGATAAAACGGATAATACCGTCAAGCCCGAGGCTGCCTTTTCCGATTTGTTCATGTCTGTCTTTTTTTGAGGCAAACGGTGTTTTGCTGTCATTTAAGTGCACTGCTTTGAGCTTTTCAAGCCCGATAATCTCATCAAATTGAAACAAAACATTATCTAAATCGTTGACGATATCATAACCTGCGGAATAAACGTGGCAGGTATCCAAGCACACACCGATTTTTTCTTTTAAATTGACATTATCAATAATTTGGCGAAGTTCTTCAAAACGAGAGCCGATTTCAGAGCCTTTACCGGACATGGTTTCAAGTAAAACGGTGGTTGTTTGGTCGGGTGTCAAAATTTTGTTTAGCAAATCGGTAATCATTTCAATACCTCTTTGAACGCCTTGTCCGACATGTGAACCGGGATGAAAATTGTAATAATTATGAGGCAGATATTCCATACGTTTTAAGTCATCTTTGAAGACAAGTTCGGCAAATTCACGCGTTTGGAGTTTATCAGAACAGGGGTTTAAGGTATAAGGCGCATGCGCAACAAATTTTTGAAAATGGTTTTTTTGGGCAAGATTTAAGAATTTTTGCACATCGCTTAAATCAATGTCTTTAGCATGACCGCCTTGCGGATTTCGTGTAAAAAATTGGAATGTGTTTGCATTTATTTTGACGGCATCTTGTGCCATAGCGGTAAAACCTTTGGAAGATGAAAGATGTGAACCGATTGTAAGCATTTATTTTTCCTTTTTGTATTTAGGTTGCATCATAACAAAAAATAAACAATCTTAAAGTATTTTTTTTCGTAAATAATGAAAAAAACTCTTGCGATTAAAAAAAATATGTTGTATGAGTAACCAGAATTTTGAAAAAAACGGATTGTAGTTCAGCCTGGTAGAACGCTTCGTTCGGGTCGAAGAGGTCGCTGGTTCGAGTCCAGTCAATCCGACCAACAAAAGAAATCCTGCCCTTGTGGCGGGATTTTTTTGTTGAACAGCGAACGCTGAGGGCTCGAATCAGCGAAGAAGCTGGTTTGACTACAAGACAAAGGCGGATGAGAATACGCCGATCGGCAAAGCCGATTGTCGCAGTGAATGTGCAAATATTTTTGAAAAATATTTGCTAAGTAGTCCAGTCAAAAGGGCCATTTACATAACATAGAAAGTGTGTACCTTCTATGTTATTTTTTTATCTAATGTAATTTAATTATATTTTTCAATAAGTTAATAATGCCAGTTCAAATCCAATAAGGTGGGGTTGAACTCTGGTTGTGAAACGCTAAAATTTTTCATGTTTAATCAGTGGGATGATTAAACAAATTAAAAAAATGTCCTATTTTATAAAAATTATTTGCTGAATTTTTCCTGTAATTTTTGTAAGAACAGATTAGCCGCAGAAGAACGTACGGAATATTTGTTCCAAACAATATTTAATTTTGCTTCCAATTTAGGCTCTAACGGACGGAAACAAAGCGGGCTTTTATTGGAAGTATCAGCCAATTTATCCAAGGTTATCGCATATCCGATACCTGATTTAACCATTATGGCAGCATTAAATATTAAATTATATGTT
>CACXFX010000191.1 GCA_902767055.1 uncultured Pseudomonadota bacterium | reverse complement strand
TATGATTGAAAAGAGAGATGCCGAAACAAGTGGAGCGCGAAATTGTTGTTATTTTCCGATACAAAAAGAGGAAAAGATTTTATCTAAAATTTCATCGACTTCAATTCGGCCGGTGATTTTTCCGATGGCGCGGGCGGCAAGGCGTATATCTTCGGCCGCAAGCTCAATCGGTTTGTCAAAATCAAATGCATCTAAATTTTTGAGGCAATCATTAAGCGCTTCGCGATAACGTGCGCGTGTAATCAATGCGGATGTATTGCTCCCGATGGTGTTTTGAATTTTGTCTGCCAAGACATTAAGAAGTTCTGTTAAGCCCGTTTTGGTTTTAGCCGAAATCAAAAAACAACCTTCGTTTTTAAATTTTGAACACTGTTCATTATCCAATAAATCGGCTTTGTTGGCAAGGTAGATTATTTTATTTTGATCCGTGTTTTCAAGTTCTTTGAAAATTTGTTTATCACCTTTTGAAGCATCAAAAACAGCCAAAACAAAGTCTGCGTTATTGATTTTTTGACGGGCAATTTCAATACCTTGTTTTTCGATATCGTCCGAAGTTTGGCGCAGGCCTGCCGTATCGGTCAAAACGACGGGATACCCCTTAATATCAAGGTATATGTCTATGGCGTCGCGCGTTGTCCCCGGCGTGTCTGAAACAATTACGGCATAGCGGTCGGTCAAAGCGTTAATCAAGCTTGATTTTCCGGCATTGGTCGGACCCGTAATCACAACCTTGAAACCATCACGCAACCGCTCGCCCGATTTTGAATTTTTAAGGTGATTTTGAATCTCGTTTTTTATTTTAAATACAGTGTTCAAATTTTTGGCAATGACATCTTGAGGGATATCTTCATCCGGAAAATCGATATAAGCTTCCATGTAGGCATAGACACCTAAAATCTGTCGGCGCCAACTTTCATAAAGATTTTTTAAATTGCCGGACATTTGTTTTAAGGCATATTGCTGTTGCATCGATGTTTCGGCATCAATTAAATCCGCTAAGCCCTCAGCTTCGGTCAAATCCATTTTGGAATTTAAAAAAGCGCGTTTTGAAAATTCACCGGGTTCGGCCAGGCGAAAATCATCAATCAGTGATAAGCTTTCCAATACGGAATTTAAGACAGCCTTAGAGCCGTGTGTGTGAAATTCAACAATATCCTCGCCCGTAAATGAATGCGGCGCCTTAAAATACAAAACAAGCACTTTGTCGAGGATTTGTTTCGTTTGGCTGTGATAAAGCTCTGTCAAATAAGCGTGGCGCGGTGTGATATTGATATCAATATTTGTCATCAAGCGGACGGCATTTGCTGCATTTTTGCCCGAAATACGAAAAACGGCGACGCCCGATTTTCCGTTGATTGTTGAAAGAGCATATATCGTGTTGTTCATTTTTTATATCCGCTCAAAAATACCATCTGTGACGGGAGGTAAAAAATAATTGGTGACTTTGGGTAAAAATTCTATCCCGTCAACCCTCGAAAATAAGCAACCTTTGCGGCAAAGGTCAATCATTTTTTCGACGTTTTCCTCGGGGCCTTTGACCAAAATTTCGACCGAGCCGTCTTCGGCATTTCTGACCCAGCCGGAAAGATTGCCGATCTTCTTGGCCGTTCCGACGGCAAAGCGTCTGAATCCGACGCCTTGTACACGACCTTTGATTTTAAAGTAAATTTCGCGCATTATTTTTTATTTTTGCCGCCGCCTGTCAATAAATTAAACATACCTTTGGCAGCGCCGCCGACCAAATCGGCACTGCCGCCCACAACAGCATCTGCCGCACCGGTTACGGCGTTAATGCCGCCGGAGACGACATCGGAGGTGCCTTGATAAACATTTTGTGCACCGGCTTTGGCGCCCTTTGGTGCATCGAACATATCGGAAAATGCCGTCCCTTTAAGTGCGGTGTAGCAAGGTGCCGAATCTGCGTCAAGCAAAAGTTGTGAGCCGAGATAAACCGGCCCTGTCATGGCAACGCCGACCACATTTTTTACAACCGAGGCCGTATCAACCCTAATGCCGGGGTTGGAAACGGTTCCGCCGATTTTA
>CACXFX010000190.1 GCA_902767055.1 uncultured Pseudomonadota bacterium | reverse complement strand
TTCTTCACCCAAATCTGTCGCATAGACCACCATGCCTTCACGCTTAAGCATCGCTTCAATGCTTTGCGAAACGGCATAATCATCTTCCACAAGCAAAACTCTCATTTGTCTTTACCTCATTTGAAATTGATAACGATAGGGTCAGTCTAATGCGATTATTTTGATTTGTTAATCATTTTTTTTACCCTGTTAATAATTATTAACAAGTTTTTTATTTTACCGGTACCTGATCTTGACCGAGTTTTTATCACCGGCAATGGCATTGGCCTTGTCATTTAAACGTTACCCCTCGCTGAGCCTGAAAGGCGAATGCGTCAAGGGGTCTTCCGATATTTTTATCCCCCGGTCCCATGCGCCAAGGCGCAAGGGGGATAGCCATATGGAAGATCGCTTAACGGCCAGACTGGCGCTTTCGGAGCGATGACGTTTGTTGTTTATCGGTACCTTATCGACACACGATTTTTCTTGCCCGCAACGGCATTTGCCTCATCGATGGTATAGATACGAATATCGGCTCGAGCTGGCGCTGAGGGTGTTGAAGGCTCGGACGGTGCGGCATATTGCAGGGCCAGCGTGTTGCACGCATCTTGCGCCTCGCAAGTATTACCCGCATTAAAAGCCGTCTGAAGTGCAGCACATTGGTCGGCATTTTCACAGGCAATGTTTTTTGTCATCATATCCGCGTTGGCATACATATTTTCACCGACGGTATATGTCCCGTCTTCATTTTTGCTGTATGAGATGACTGTCGGGGTATCAGATAAACCGCTAAAAGAATTTGCACATGTTTTGCCTGCCGGACAATAAATGGTATTTAGTCCGGATTCCTTAAAAGCACTGTTATCAATTCCTGTTATATTTCCGCTGGCATCTAAAAGTGAATCCGATATAACAATGCTCGTTAATCCGGTTGCTTTATAAAAAGCAAAGCTCAAAATTGATTGCACACCTGTCAGGTCAACGCTTGTCAAATTTGTGGCACTAGAAAAAGCACTACCGCCGATAGTTTGCACACCTGTCAAATTAACACTTGTTAATCCTGTATCCGCAAAGGCTTCATATCCGATTGATTGCATACCTGTCAAATTAAGGCTTCTTAGCTCCCTTGTATAGCTAAAAACGCCTTGTCCTAGACTTTCTACCCCGGTCAAGTCAATACTTGTTAATTGTGCATAAGAAAAAGCCTTCGATCCCATAGATACCATGCCTGCTGTTTTAAGCGAAGTGACACCTTCAGGCAAACTCGACCTCTCGGAAGCAGTGCTTCCTTTGCCGGTATAGAAAGCCTTCTCAGGGATGTATGGTTTTGTGCTTAATGGATCATTTGTACCATAAACGGTCATCGTTTGATTACCCGTATTGCCGCTTAAGGAATAATATGCATTCGAATTGCCTATTTGCACACAATTGCTTGCACCGACTGCCGCCACGCAATTGGCGTATGATGTATCATCTGATCTCGCCATTGTGGCAAAAGAAGTGCTAAGCATTAATACAAATATAAATTGACTTTTTCTCATATTTATTCTCCTGTTTTCTTTATATTATCGTCATCCAGAGCCCCTCATCGTCATCCTGAGCCTGTCTCAGGATCCCTTTAGATTCCGAATCAAGTGGAGCGCGACAAGCTTGCCCATCTTTGATTCCTTTAATGACGGGTTTCGAGTCCTTTCATAACGTTATTGTTAAACTAAAAAAATCCATCTTGAAAATTTCAAAACGGAGGAGCTCATAAACTGCCGAAACACAGATTTCGTTATTCGCGCATTAAAAAAATGCCTTATCTCGGAAACTCCTCTCTTACTTAAGGAGCTTATGCTTCGGACGTGTTTATGAAACACCGCAACCATTTTGGTTACATCTTTATTGTGGCAGAAAATATTTAAGCTGTCAACAAAAAAAAAGAGGAAAAATCAATTTCCCCTTTTCTTTCATTTGTTTTTTTTATTTTAAGCGTTGCCGAACGGATTGGCATTTGCTTCACGTTCGCGATTTTCCTCAGTTTTTCTTAAATCAAACACATTTAAGAACACGCAAGAAATGTAAATCGATGAATATGTACCAATAATCACACCGAACAAAATCACAAACGAAAAACTACGCAATGCATCACCGCCGAATGCAAACAAAGCAATGGCAGCGCAAAGTGTTGTTAAGCCTGTCAAAATTGTACGTGAGAAAATATCATTGATACTTTTATTAATCAAATCATATTGGCTCATCTTTTTATATTTACGCAAGTTTTCCCTGATTC
>CACXFX010000189.1 GCA_902767055.1 uncultured Pseudomonadota bacterium | reverse complement strand
TCGCCCGTTTTGGCATAGGCAAAAATGCTTTCGGCTAAATTTAAGATATATCGACCGTCACCATCGGCAATTTGTTTTAAAAATTCACGCGCGTCATCGTCAATCGGCAGTTTTTGGCCCTGCTCTTTTTCTGCGCGGGAGAGCAGAACCTCAAAATCGTCGGCATTTAAGCGATTAAGCACAAAAACCTGACAACGTGACAGTAAAGCGGCATTAAGTTCAAACGACGGATTTTCGGTTGTTGCGCCGACCAAAATAATCGTGCCGTCTTCAACATAGGGTAAAAAGCCGTCTTGCTGCGATTTGTTGAAACGGTGAATTTCATCAACAAACAATAGTGTGCCTTTGCCTTGTGTCGAGCGGCGTTCAATCGCATATTGAAAAACGCGTTTTAAGTCCGCAACGCCCGAAAAAACGGCGGAAATTTGTTCAAAATAAAGATTGGTATGCTCGGCCATCAAGCGTGCGATTGTTGTTTTGCCGCAACCGGGGGGACCCCATAAAATAAACGAGCTGATTTTTTTTGTATCAAGCATCCGTCTTAAAGGGGCATCCGGACCCGTTAATTGTGCTTGACCGACAACTTCGTCTAAAGTTGTCGGGCGTAATCTGTCGGCAAGAGGTCTTTTGACCTGCGATGAAAAAAGCGTATCCTCTTGCATTTTATCTGCCCTCTCGGCCGAGGTTTTGATTAGGCGTCATTTGGCGTTGTTTGAGTTTTTTCAACTCTTCTTTTAATTTATTTTGCTGCATTTTTTTATATTCTTCTTTGCGATTTTCAATCTCGCGTTTTTCATTTTCTTTTTCTTCTCTTTCTTTGCGAACTTCGTATTTTTTTTCCTCTAATTGCCGACGCATACGTTCATGACGTTCTTTTTCAATCTGTTCGGGAGTTTTTGAGTTTCGATTGTGGAATTTATCTAAAATTTCTTCATCGCTGTCCTGGCGTTTTAAGAACATATTATAAAGTTTTTTGCCGGCGCGCATAATATCTTCGATCCTGACTCCGGGGTGTTTGCGCGCATCCCAAATGCCGGCAGGGCCGACGGCAAAGAAAAATTCTGTCAAATCAATGCCTTTATTCTTTTTTTTCTTTTTTTTCGGGGCTAAAATTTCTTTTAATTCTTTAGGTGTGACCGGACGGCCGAGCGCTTGCTCGATTTGGGCTTGAGAAATGATACATTCACTCAAATCCAGTTCATAAATATTAACGCCGGTAAAGTTGCACCCCGTAAAATCGACACCGCGTAAATCAAGCTGTGTCAAATCAATTTTGGATAAATCAAGAAGCGTTAAATTGATGCGTCTTAAATTGAGTTTATGCGGATAGTATGTGGCTAAAAATTCAACAAGCTCCTGAAGTTCCTGTAATGCGATTTCATCCATTTCAACATCAAGCAAAATCGCATCTTCGATATCAGCATCTTTGAGTTTGACGCCGCGCATCTTTGCGCCCGTAAAGTTTGTACCTTTTAACAAAGCGCCCGTAAATGTGACATAATTTAAGTTGGCGCCGGACATATCGGCACCTGTCAAATCAGCACTTGAAAAATCCGCACCTTCAAGATTGGCATTTTTGAAATCCGCATCTTTTAAGTCGGCGTTTGAAAAATCGGCATGTTTTAAATTTTGGCCGGTGTATTTTGCACCTACAAGAGTTTGGCCGTGATAATCGTTGCCTGAAATGTGTCTGTTTAAGGATTGAAGAGATATTTTATCTTCGCCCTCTTTAATGGCAATATCTGAAATTGCCCGCCATGAAAAATTGTTTTGATAAAGTTTGTTGAGTTTAAAATCATCTGTATCGGCTTCATCCGCGCGCGTTTGTCTGACCTTTTCTTTAAGGTTTTGTATATCAAAAGATTTTTTTTGAAAATCGTCAGACACTTTTTAAGCCTCGCTTATTTTTTTTAAACTTTACTTTATTTTATTTCAAAATACAACCGGTTTTTTTAATTGGTAACGCTAAAAAAATGAAATATAATTGAACAATGAGATACTAAAAACAAGTGGAGCTAATGAGATCCTGAAATAAATGGAGCGCGACGGCTTCGCCGCTTGCTCATCTTCGATTTCAGGATGACGTTAGGGAGGATGAAATTAGGGAAGAGATCCTGAAACAAGTTCAGGATGACATTAGGGAGGATGACGTTAGAGAAAGGGATGATAATTAAAAAAGGCGTATGGTTGTTATTTTTTTAGTGCTATCTTAAAACTTAAAATCGCGCTCGCCGTTTTCGATTTTTGATAAATAGCTTTCGGTCAAATCTTTGACTTTGGGGCTTTTGATGCGGTTTATCTCACGGGCAATCAACGCTTCTCCGACTTTTTTGGTTTGCGGGGAGGCGTAATCAATTAAAAATTCTTTTAAGGTTAAGAGAGCGTTCGGGTGGCAACAGTTCAAAATCTGCATTTTTTTGCATAAATCCATAAATCTGTCACCCGTTCGGCCTGCGCGATAACATGCGGTGCAAAAACTCGGGATATAATCCATATCCATCAGCCATCTGACAACTTCATCCAAAGTTCTTTGGTCGCTGACATCAAACTGTTCGCTATCGTGCTCACGCTCGGCATTGTTATATCCGCCGACCGATGTGCGTGATGCACCGCTGATTTGTGAAATGCCGTAATGAATGACACGCTCGCGGCAGGCTTGGCTTTCGCGGGTTGAAATAATCATGCCGGTATAAGGTGTCGAAATACGGGTACAGGCGATGATTTTTGCAAAAATATCATCGTCAATGCCGTGCAAAAAGGCGTTTGGGTCAATATCAGAGGCATGTTTTAATCTCGGAAATGAAATGGTATGCGGGCCGACGCCGAATTTTGCCTCTAAATGTTCGGCATGCATCAAAAGGCCGGCAAATTCATACTGATATGATTCAAGCCCGAATAAAACGCCCAGACCGACATCGTCAATGCCGCCTTCCATCGCGCGGTCCATCGCTTCGGTATGGTAGGCATAGTTGTGTTTTGGGCCTGTGGGGTGCAAAAATTCATAACTTTCTTTATTATATGTTTCCTGAAATAAAATGTATGTGCCGATGCCGGCGTCGGCCAATTTTTTGTAATTTTCGACCGTCGTGGCGGCAATATTGACATTAACCCTGCGGATGGCGCCGTTTTTGTGTTTGATGGAATAAATCGTTTTGATACAATCCAAAATATATTCAATCGGGTTGTTGACAGGGTCTTCACCGGCCTCAATGGCCAAGCGTTTGTGGCCCATATCTTGAAGCGCGATAACTTCTTTTTTTACCTCTTCTAACGTCAGTTTTTTGCGCGGCATGGTTTTGTTTTTGGCATGATACGGGCAATAAGTGCAGCCGTTGACGCAATAATTGGATAAATAAAGCGGAGCGAAAAGGACGATTCGGTTGCCGTAAAAATCTTTTTTAAATTGCTCGGCAAGGGCAAAAATTTCATCATTTTTATTTTTGATATCGCAGGCGAGCAAAACCGATGCTTCGCGGTGGTTAAGGCCTTTGCGCAGTTTGGCTTTTTGTAAAATTTCATCAATTAATTTTTCATTCGATTTGTTTTTGTTTGCAAAATCAAGCGTGTCAAGGATTTCCTGATGGCAGATAAATTCTTCGGCTTTTGAAGATTTCGGATCATACATATTTTTTTTCCCTTTCTTTATTAAAAGGGGTTATAATCTCTTCGTTTTTAAAGTCAAGGCTTAAAATTTAATACAAAATCCTAAAAGTCAAATATTTTTTTAAGACGAAATAAAGTTTTATTTTGTGTGTTTTTCTAAAAGTTTTCTTTGCATAACAGAGGCTTTAATATCATTTTTGATTTGTTGCCACATTTGTTCGCCGTTTTTTTCGAAAGTATCAAAAACTTCGACGATTTGTTGATCTTGAGCGCCTTTTTCAATTAAGGAGCGGACATCTTTAAGCGGGGTATTATTTAAAGATGAAATCATAGCGCCGACCAAAACGCTTTCAAGAAAGCGGTTTAATGTTTCGCCATTTTCGGTCAAGCACTTTTGCCGTTTTCCGAAACCGCCCCAATCATGTTCGTTGCCGTATCCGCTAAGTTCGGGGACGATGAAAACGTTGCCTCTTTTACCGGAAAGGTAACAAGGCAAAAATTTATCAAAGGCGACAAAATTTCGAATGCTTTTTTCGGCTTGGTTAAAATGATTGATTTCCTGGTCCGTCGCAGAGACAAAAGATATTTTAAAGGCTTGCCCGACGCCGAGCGGGGCATACGGGGCAAAAGAAGCACAGAAAAAATTATGCAAAAGCTCTTGACGCTCTAAAGGAGAATAGCCTAATGCCTTCATTTTGTTTTCAAGCTTTTCTTCAAGTTTAAGAAAGACAAAACTGCCGTGACAATGCGCCAAAAAATTAATGTTGCGGATGTATTGACGCGCGGTTTTGAAATCTAATCGTTTGCCGTCTTTGCCTTGTATGCGATTTAAAACGGCTTTTGAAAAAATTTGATTGACATACCTCGGGTCGATATTTTCTTTTTCGATGTCAAATCCGTCGCCTTTTAAATGGTGGTACTTTTCCATTTGTTTAATGATGGAAATATCAGGGCTTGCATAATCACCGAATTGATAATAAGCACCGTATATGAAGATTTTATCTTTCATATTTTTCTGTTCAAGCAAACTCTCAAGATCCGAAAAATAGCCGTTCAAAATCTGCCTGCTTGTTGTGCCGTTTCCGGGCAAAATAAAAATGCACGGCTTGTCGGGCGGTATGTCATCAACGTTTTCAAAACCGAAAGGATTTTCGATGCTTTTTTCCCCACGGCGCCCGAGAATGGCACGGCTTTTCAAATTTTCTTTCAAATTTAAGATGCGTTCACCTGCCTTAAAGCTGTCCGAATCGTTGTTTATATGATTAAGTCCGTTTTCAATCAAGTGTATAATCCGCGCACGTTTTTTTATTTCATCATTGTCATCAAATAAGCGTCCGAGCGCCCGATAAGCTATCTTTAATGTGTGCGGCGTGTTTTGCGGCGAGTTTAGTTTTTGCTCGATTTTATCAAGGCAAAAATCCGTGTCATCTTCATTTTCATTCAGTGCGGCAATTTTGGCCGCATTCAGATAAAAACTGTCAAGTTCTTTGTTGCTGAAATCGGAATTTAAAATCGATAAAATTTGTCCTCGAAGAGGAGGATGTTTTTCATATATATCAGGCAAAGCATCATAAATTTGTCTTTTAATCATATGATTGTCATTAAGTTTCATCGCGTTTTGCAAAATAAGCAAAGTATCCTTTAGACTGCAATTTAAAGCAACTTCT
>CACXFX010000188.1 GCA_902767055.1 uncultured Pseudomonadota bacterium | reverse complement strand
GCTGAACAACCCGCATCAGAAGCTACACCTGAAGAAGTCGTTGTTTCGCAAGAAGTTTTAACGGAAGAACCAACCGTTGAAACCGATGATGATCAAACAGATGATGAAGGTGAAGATGCCGTTCGCGATTGGTATGCCGAAGAAGGCCAAAACTTAAAAGCACTTCTAACCGAATGGAGCGAACAATCCGGTTGGCGCTTGGTATGGAATACAAACCGTAACTATGTTTTAAATGCCGGCGCAATGTTCAGAGGCCGCTTTGCCGATGTCAGTTCTGCTTTAATCAGAGCTTTTGCTCGTGCAAGACCTGCACCGGTTGCAACATTTTATAAAGGTAATCGTGTTTTAGTTGTCGAAACAATGGAGGATGAAAATGCGTTTGACTAAAATCAACTTAACTCTTGCTTTAACACTCGCCGGCTTTTTAAGCGCCTGCTCGTTAACATCTGATATGGATGAAACAATCAATCGTGAGATTGAAAGCGCAACCGAAAAGCGTCATGAAGCAAAACAACCGACCGAAGCTGCAAAAACAGATATGATTCGCGTCAATGATGATATCTGGCTCGGCGATACAAGCGAAGTTGAATATGAAGGCGACCCCGTCCCCTCTTATTTGGAAACACCCGACGGTATTACGCTTATTTCCAACAGACCGATTACGCTTTATGAAATCGGCTCAATGATTCACAAAATCACCTCGATTTCCGTGCGTTATGAACAAGAGCTCGACGGTCAGGTTCAACAACTTGCCGATAACAACAAACCATCAATGGAAGATATCGGCGCACAGTGGACCGATACCAATAAAATGCTCGTTTCATACAAAGGTCCTTTGAGCGGTCTTTTGGATGAAGTTTGTGATCGTTTCGGTATTTGGTGGAAATATGAGAAAAAACAAATTTATTTCTATAAATACATTACAAAATCATTTACACTGTACTCGCTTCCGACAAAACCGTCTTTATCGGTTGATGTCGGCGGTTCTTCAAACAGCGGTAGCGGCGGTTCTTCTTCCGTCTCACTTTCAAACTCTGTCTCAATTGATCTTTGGGCAACGATTGAAACAGCTATCCGCTCGATGATTTCAAACGGTGCTCAGTTGACAACCGACCAATCCAGCGGCGTTTTGACTTTAACCGGTACACCGACGGATATTAAAAAGGTTGCCAAATATGTTAATGAACAGAACGCACGTTTATCACGCCAGGTTGCCATCAGTGTTAAGGTATTACAGGTTTCCGTTACCAATTCGGATAAATACGGCCTTAATTTAGGTGCCGTATTCGGAGGTAATGACCATATTACAAGTTTAGGCATCACCGGTGCTGCCGGTCAGGCCGACGTTGCAAGCGGATTGTCAATGGCAATTGTTTCCGGAAAATGGACCATTAACAGTGCCATTCAGGCTTTGTCCGAGCAAGGTAAAACCACTCTTGTGACAAGCGGCACGGTTACAACGTTAAATAACAAACCGGCACCTATTCAGGTTGTCAAAACCCAAAACTATATTTCACAAATTACCAAAACAAACTCCGGATCTGACGGCAGTTATTACGATTTGTCAACAGATACCGAAGAAATTGAAACGGGCTTCACGCTTGATGTTCTGCCGCGTATCTTGGAACATGGTCGTTTGATGCTGATGTTCAACTTGACTTTGTCTGATTTGATTGAACTTCAAAAAGTCAACTTAACAAACGATCCTGAAGGTGGTGAATTTATTCAAAATCCGGTCATCGAAACACGCGGTTTCACACAGGAAGTTGCAATGAAATCAGGTGATACGTTGGTTTTGACCGGTTATGAACGCGTTGAAGACGGTGTACAAAAATCCGGCATCGGATCGGCCGAAAATTCAGTTCTCGGCGGCTCTGTTTCTTCAACGGGAACTCGATCCATCTTGGTTATCCTGCTCACACCTGTTGTCTTAGAATCGCCGCTTTCGCCCGAATCTCGGATGAACAATTAAAATAAAGGATTATAAAAGTGTTAGAAGACGCCAATTTAGATAATAACACCTCAGGGATAGAGCCTTTCGAAGAAGGTCGCACTTGGGGTAGCAGTTTTACCGTTAAAGGTACAAAATATGCGACATCCCTTTTCTGGCAACCTCTCAGAAATGTCGATGATCCTTATACCGAAATCGGTGAAGCCGCCGAAAACGTCTTAGAAGGCGCCGATTTGTTCTGCCTTAAACGCGGAAAATCGCCACAATTCGGCTTATGTATTTCATCACAAGGTTACAGCAAAAAAATGTCTGTGGCCGCAATAAGTCTTGTTAATGCACTGTCCGACACGTCTTCATTTTTGGCTGTTTTCAAAGTTGATAAAGGCTGGTGGTATATCTGCGTCAGAAACGACGTCATCTTATCCGATGGTGATATGCTGTTTTTCAATGAAGAAGAAGCAAAGCAACAATTTACTTCCATGCTGGCCGTTCCGGATTGGGGTTACAAAATTGCTCCGCCGGAATGGAATATTGAAGATACACGCCAAATGGATTTGTGGACGCTTCTTAAAGGCGCTCAAACCGAAACACTTCAAAAAGTCAATGCCCTGCGCGGCACAAAACTTTTCATTATTTTAGCTTTAGCCGGTGTTGCCGCATTATGGCTTGCTTCAACACTTGTTTCTCTTATTTTCAGAGCAGCGCCACCTAAACCGATTGTCGCACCGGTTGCGATTAAAACGGTTGATAAAGCAGCCCCTCCGCCGGAGCCTAAACCGTGGGAAAATTTGCCTGATCCGGTTGAACTTTTGGGCTATTGCTTTAAAGCTATTCAAGATGTTGTCACCATACCGACACCCGGTTGGCATATCGGAGGCATTACTTGTTCTGCCGAAGGTCTGGTTACCTCATGGGGTATGGAAATGGGTCGTCTGACGTGGATTGATAAAGCACTCGAAAATTCCGGCGTCACATTTTCCAATAAATCTATTTCACCAAGCGGCAGAGAAGTTATGGCGTCCGTGCCGATCAGTGAGATTAAAACCTTAAATTCACCGCCGCAGTATAACGGTGTGGATTTGGTTAACACAATTAACGACTTATTCCAAGGTTTGCAACTGTCAATTTCACTCAGTTCGCAAAGCTGGACATCGCCACAAAACAACGTTTACCGAACTGTTCATTTTTCTCTTTCCTCAAAATATGATCCGAAAGAGTGGGTGGATATCTTCACAAGATTTTCCGGCCTGACGATCAGCGGTATAAAATATGATGTAAATTCTAACACATGGTATTATGAAGGAGCAATCTATGTACTATAAACTTTTAAATAAAACGATTATCACAAGCGCAATGCTCGCTCTTATCGGTTTTAATATTAATCAGGGTTTCGCTCAGGAAATCGTTTTTGAGGATAATGATATTGATATATCTTTACCGATGCCGGAAAACACACCTCCCGTGATTGTTGAAGATGATATTATTCCACTTGACAAGGAAGGATTAATTGTTCCTCAGCCTGCTCATGCTGATACTCAAAAACCGACCGCTCAGGAGCCAAAAAAAGAGGGAGCTGAAGCAGCTGATGCCGTTAAAAACAAACCGGTTGAAGCCGTTCAAAAAGACGCACCGACACCGGATGATTTTGCGATAGGTGATGATTTTATTTTACCTCCGGCTCGCGAAAACGTCGATTCGGCTTCGCCAAAAGATGCTCCTAAAGCCACTCAAAAAGCAGCGGATAAAGCTTTACCGCAAAATGCCCCGAAAGCAAACGCGGCAGAAAGACCTGCGCCTAAAGCAAGACCTGCCAACAATTTACCGAAAGCTCCCGCAAACGGCAATCAAAACGCCCGTCCGAAGCCTCAGTCCGCACAGCCTAAAGCTCCGACAAATCGAGCAAACGCACAAAACGGCAATCAAAATGATTTAAAATTCGGTGATTCCGTTTTGGCACAAACCAATAATGAACTCTTTAACAAAATGTCTGATATTGAAAAGCAGACAACATTGCTTACATTAGAGTTAAAGCGTGAAAAAATCTTAAACGAAGTCGAAGCGGCAAAAGCTGTCCGCCAGCACGCCGAACAAGAAAAACAAGCAATGGAAGAAGCTAAAAAGAGACAAGAAGAAGAGTGGAAAAAAGAACAAGAAGCTAAAGTTTTCAGAGAACAAGCTCTGTTGAAACAAAAAGAGATTGAACTTGAAAAAGTAAAACAACGCAAGGCTTTGACCGCTTATATGAACTCAATGCTCGAACAAAAACAAATGTGGGTCGATGAAAACGCCAAACTTTATGAAGAAATTGAGCGTTTGAGAAAGGCAAATGAAGAAGTGCGTACCTCTTATAAAAAAGATATAGATCGCCTTGCTTTGCAAACTTCTGAGTTAAAAGAAAAAGCCGAAAATGCCAAAGCCAGCCACGATCGTATTGTTGCAAGCTTAACAGCTCAAAATGCTCAGCTTAAAAAACGTATTGAAGCTGATGCCGAAGCAGCTCGTCGCGGCGGTCAAAATCCGTTTTCAGGTTCCGCCGCCGAAGGTGGCGACGGCAACGTTTCATCTTCCGCCGATACACTGATTAAACCGATAAATATTTCAAAAGAATATGCCATTATGGATATTACCGGTAAAGGTGATGAACTCTTTGTTAAGCTTATCAACAAAGCAGGCGACTCTTTCTTGGCTAAAGTCGGTACAGTCTTGCAGACCGGACATATGGTCGAGGTGATTACGCCGAACTATGTCCAGTTTGATCGCAACGGCTTAAAAGACTTCCTTTATACTTCTGCATCGGCACTCGAAGCAGAACCGAATAATCTCGGTGCGGCAGGCCAGCTGCCTCAGACGGCCCCTGTCACGCAACCCAAAGTCAACATAATCGGTGAAGATTCGATACCCTCTGTCGCAGATTCAATGTTTGTAAAATAATTTGGCAAAAAAATGGCTGACGAAACAAAACAAAATTTAGAAGAAGACGCTCAAGATGAGGAAACAAATTCCTATCTTGCTGAAAGTGAAGTTGAATCTTCCCAAGACAATAACCTCTTGGAGATTTTGTTTGCCAATGATAATAAAGTTTTAACGGCACGCGGCGGTGAAATAAATGTTACCGACGAAACACGCCGTATGCTTGCTCTGTTCTCCGACGGTACTTTCTTTGTTTCCGAAGATCATAAATTTGACGGTTTGGTTTATAACTTTGAAAAAACCATTAAACGCCGTAAAATTTTCATTCAGGAACCGCAATACGTCAGCCAGAATGAACTTAATGCCATCTATGCCTATGCAGAACGTGGCGCCGGTTTTGCAAAAATTCAAGGCGAAGACCTTGAACGTATGCAGGTCCAAATCGACTTTATTAACATTGTGGCTCGTGCCGCGGCACAAAAAGTTTCCGATGTGCACATTGTCGTCGCTGACGCAACAACAATCTTATTCCGCGTCAACGGTATGATGGTTCGCCAGATGGAATACAACAAAGAGTGGGGCGAAGCCTTCGTCCGCGCGGCTTTTGCATCGGCAGATATTTCAGATGCCAACTACGCACAAAATGAATTCCAAGGCGCACAAAAATTGGGTGAAACGGCACTTCGCGGATCAGACGGAAAATTGATGTTACCGCACAATGTCTTGGCTATTCGTCTTCAATTTAATCCGATTGCTTTCGGTTCGCAATACCTCGTCATGCGTCTTTTGTACGCGGATGACAACCCGAACGGCAGTTCTGATTTAAAATCACTCGGCTTTGGTGATCGTGAAGAAAACCTTTTTTATCGCTTGCGTGCCGTTCCGGTCGGACTTAATATCATCGCAGGCCCGACGGGCTCCGGAAAATCGACAACCCTGCAACGTAATATGATTAAATTATTGCAGGAAAAAAATTATGAAATTAACCTGATTACGGTGGAAGATCCGCCGGAGTATCCTATTCCGGGCGCACGCCAAATGCCTGTGACCAACGCTAATGATGAAGAATCTAAAGAAGAAGAGTTTACAAAAGCTTTAAACGCCGCTTTGCGTTCCGACCCTGACGTCATGATGGTCGGTGAAATTCGTTCGCTTTCCGCTGCCGAATTGACTTTTAAAGGCGCATTGTCAGGCCACGGTGTATGGACAACTTTGCACGCCAACTCCGCACCTGCCATTGTCACACGTTTGCGCGATATGGGTATACAGCCATACCTCTTAGGTGATCCGGAATTAGTCAAAGGCTTAATCTCACAACGCTTGTTCAGAAAACTATGCCCGCATTGCCGTAAATCGGTTAAAACCCGCTCTAAAGACCCTTCTTTTAAACGCCTTAAAGTTGCGCTCGGTGATTATGGTATTGAAAACGCATTTGTCCGCGGTGACGGATGTAAATATTGCCAAAACAGAGGCTTTTCGGGCCGTATGAGTGTACCTGAAATTATTTTACCTGACGCAATGTTTTTACAATTGATGATTAACGGCGATACCAAACGCGCCATTGATTACTGGATTAGTGAACTTGATGGCAGAACGCTGCGCGATGCCGCAATTGAGCGCATGCTTAAAGGACAAATTGATTTGGATGAAGTAGAGCGCTGGTGCGGTCTTTTGGATCAACGCCCGATTTATTAGGAAAGATAAGAGATGGCTTCAACAGATACAGATCACAGAAAACGTTTTCTCAAGGCTATGGGCTCGCTTGGCTCGGTGGAAACATATTACGCTCGCATCATTTGCCGCATGTCTAACTCCGGCAGATTAAAAATTTACCGAAAACTGGCATCGCTGTTGCGCAACCGATTTTCATTAATGGATGCACTTGACATGCTCCATGACGGTTTGACCAACGGCGGTAAAAACAATGGTGAACCGATGGCTATTGCGATGGCCAGCTGGGGTCATGCCCTCCAAAATGGTGTGCCGTTTTCAGATGCTTTAAAAGGCTGGGCACCGGATCGTGAAAGATTGATGCTTTCCGTCGGTGACGTTTCAAACCTCGAAAACGCTTTGTTGAACTTGATTAAAGTTTCGGAAGGCTCCACAAAGATGATCAGACCGATTGTCAGTGCTATTGCTTATCCGTCATTTTTGTTCATGATGTCGGTGTTGATTATTTGGGCAATCGGTGTGTATATGGTTCCGCCGATGTTAGAAGCCGTTCCGGGCCTTCACTGGACGGGAACGGGACGTACGCTTGTCGATTTGTCCGACTGGGTACAAAAAAATTGGCTGTTTGCCTTTTCCGTGTTTCCGATTGTCGCACTGATTATTTATGCAACAATCAGTATCTGGACAGGCCAAATCCGAGCAAAATTTGATAAAATTCCACCATGGTCATTGTATAAAATTTTCGTCGGTATTACGTGGTTGTTGGCTTTATCCGCACTCGTTAAAGGCGGTGTGCCTGTTTCGGTTGCCATGTCAAGCTTAAAGCGCGATGCCAGCCGCTATCTGATTGAAAAAATCGATGCCGCACTCGAATATATTAAAAACGGTGACAACTTAGGTCAAGCTTTGAATAAAACCGGCTTTCAGTTTCCGGATAAAGAAATCATTGCCGACTTAAAGATTTATGCGGAATTGGATAACTTCGAAGAAGCTCTTGAAAATTTGGCTAACAACTGGCTTGAAGAATCCGTGTACATGATTGAACAAAAAGCCGAGATTTTGAATATGGTCGCGATTTTGACCGTTGCCGGTATCATCGCATGGGCTGTGTTCGGTGTGTTCGACATGCAAGACCAAATCACTTCCGCAATGGGTTAATTAAGATGAAAACTTACCTCCTGCAAAGAATAAACTTTTTTGGGCATCGGCTGAATCTTGCCGCTGCCTGCGGGGTGGTATTGATTTTTATTGTCGTGATTGTCTGTTTCTTAAAAGGCGGGTCGCATGATCAAAACGCTTTATCCATTGAAGCACTGAAAATAAGCCAAGATATCCGCAGCGCTTTTGCTTCAAAACCTGATTATCGCGGCTTAAATAACGATTATATTATCAGCCATAAGATTATCTCTCCTTCGCTTATCCGCCAAAACAAAATTTTCAGCCGCTTTCAAAGTGAAATTAAAATCGGCCGTGATGAAAAAGGAAATACTTCAATCGCAGGCGATTATCATTTTGCTTTGACTTACCAAAACCTTAACCGGCGAAAATGTATTGCATTGCTGACTTCGCCTTTTTCAGCCGATTCGGGTTTGGTTTCAATTGTGCTTAAAAATGACAAAAGCCATGAATTTACTTATGGCGGTGAACATACCCTGCCCGTTGCCAAGAATAGCGCCGACACTTTTTGCAAAACAAAAAACAGCATCACTTTAAGCTTTGAATAGTTTAAGCTTTAGCTTTTTTTATCGCTCTATATCATCATCTTTTTCTTTATGAGCCAAAATTTGCAGTAAATTAAAAATGATTTGCGCAACTTTTCGATTATAAATTCTGCAATATGCCCCCACAAGTCCCAACGCCTCTTTGGTTTGCATCGGGTCATACAATTTCGTTGCCGTTTCTATACTTTGCCAAAATTCGT
>CACXFX010000187.1 GCA_902767055.1 uncultured Pseudomonadota bacterium | reverse complement strand
TTTTTTATTGGTACGCGCACGGGGGCTCGAACCCCGGACCCACTGATTAAGAGTCAGTTGCTCTACCAACTGAGCTATACACGCATAACAATCAGATGAGCCTCTTATAACAAACTAAAATTTAATTTGCAACAAGTTTTTTTAAAAAATTTCAAATTTTTTACTTATATTTTATTGAGATACGATTCTTTTCACCTGTTACAAGATTTGCTTCATCAATACTGTAAATACGCTTTTTAATCCAACTTAAACTGCCGACATCGGATGAATTTTTATAAAATTTACCTTTATAAAAATACTGTCCGTTTTGTTTTTGATACAGTTTTAATACATTTTCAATTCGCTCATCACTATATCCGGCCTCTTTTAAGGCCTCAAGACATATTTGCTTTTGTGCTGAAGAACAATATAAATTTGTAAGTGATGAATTATAAAAAGCAGTCGGACTTAAATAAGTAACACTATCCGGTATGGTTAAATTTGAAAATTCATTATACATAAAAGCCGCATCTGAAATTGTTGTTAAGTTATCCGGTAATTTCAGTTCTGATAAAGCCGGAACGTAATCAAATGCACCATAACCGATTGTTAAAACATCATCTGATATATTTATTTCAGACAATAACCCAAAATGACGAAAAGAATATGTTCCTATACTTGAAACACCGGATATATCAACTTTTTGAACACTGTTATAATATTTATCCCAAGGTGCAGTTGAAGCGTAATCATGTCCGTATGATGTATCTCCTATTCCTCTCCACTCATACATTTCACCTGTTCCTTTGATTTCAAGCGTTCCGTCACTGTAAAGCGTCCAAGTACAATTATCACCGCATTTTGTTGTTGCGTCATTCGGGTCGGTTTGATCAATGATTGTTATTTCGTCACAATATACATTAAAACTTAAAAACAAACCCAAAACAAAAATCCATTTTTTCATATTATTTCTCCAAAAAAAATCGCTTCAGATAAAAACCAAAGCGGAGGAGTTAATCAACTGTCATCGTACAGCTTGCCTTATTCGCCGCAAAATTGCGCTTATCTCGACAACTCCTCATCAAGGAGTTTATACGATGAACGTGTTGATTAAACACCGAAACCGTTTCGGTTACATATCTATAGTGACATATATAAATATAAAAGTCAAATATTATTTTTTTTAAACATTTAAAAAAAACATCTGTTTTTCTTTCATTATTTACTTGATTTTCGAAATTTTTTTGAATAGTATCGCATCCAGTCAAAAGGTTTAACCGCGGACGTGGCGAAATTGGCAGACGCGCCAGACTTAGGATCTGGTGCCGAAAGGCGTGTGGGTTCAAGTCCCTCCGTCCGCACCATTTAACAAAAGAGAAAAATATGAAAGTTACTGAAGAAAAATCAAAAGGTTTGGTCAAAAAATTTAAGGCCGTCATTGAAGCTGCAGATTTTGAAAAAGAAGTTCAATCACATATTCAAAAACTTGCAAAAACAACAAAACTTCCCGGTTTCAGACCCGGTAAAGCCCCCGCAGCAATGATTAATCAAAAATTCCGCGGTGCGGCAGTCGGTGACGCTTTAGAAGAAATCATTCAAAAAAGCGTTAATGAAATTATTGCTGAAAATAATCTTCGTATCACGCATGAGCCGAACGTCAAACTTTCAAAGTTTGAAGAAGGAAAAGATATTGAATTTTCAATGGAAGTTGAAGTTTTACCTGATGTTAAACTCAGTGATTTTTCAAAAATAAAACTTGAAAAACCGATGGCAGAAGTTCCCGAAGAAGAAATCAATAAATCGCTTGAATATGTTGCTCAATCCCGCCGTGAAACAGAAGTTATTTCACAAAACAGGGCCTCTAAAAAAGGCGATATTGTCGTGATTGATTTTGTTGGTACCATTAACGGGGAAGAATTTAAGGGCGGCAAAGGGGTTGATTATCCTTTGGAACTCGGTTCAAACTCTTTTATTCCCGGTTTTGAAGATCAATTAATCGGTCTTAAAAAGGGCGATAAAAAAGATGTTAAAGTCAAATTTCCGGAAGATTATCATGCTAAAGATTTGGCTTCAAAAGATGCTGTTTTTGCTGTTGAAATCAAAGAATTGCGCACACTTAAAAAAGTTGAAATCAATGATGAATTTGCAAAATCATTGGGTGCTAAAGACTTAGCTGATTTAAAGAAAAATGTCGCCGAGCGTATCAAGCAGGATTACGAAGCCGCTTCTAAGATGAAATTAAAACGTGCGCTTTTAGACATTTTGGATAAAGATTATAAAATCGAATTACCTCAGAGCTTGGTTGATGCCGAATATGACGGTATTTTAAAACAGTATGAACATGCTAAAGCAAACAACGAGCTTGACGATTATGAAAAATCCAAAAAAGAAAAAGATCTTTTAAAAGAATATAAAGAGATTGCCGAGCGTCGCGTTAAATTAGGTATTATCTTATCCGAAGTCGGTGCTAAAGAGAAAGTTCAAATCACTTCCGATGATTTAAATAAAGCGATTATGAACGAAGCACGCAAATATCCCGGACAAGAAAAAGCCGTTTTTGATTTTTATCTTAAAAACAAAAACGCTGTTGAGGCCTTAAAAGCGCCGGTGATGGAAGAAAAAATCGTTGATGCGATTATAGCAAAAGCTCAAATAACCGAAAAGAAAGTTTCAGTCAAAGAGCTTTACACGTTCGATGATAAATAAAATTAAAATTTAGATTGAAAAAAAACCGCATATCGATAACAGATGTGCGGTTTTCATTTTCTGATTTGCGATTCGTTTGAAAGCGTCAGATCTTCAAAATCTTCTAAAAACCAATCAATCTCTTCCTCATCATCTTTGATCATTTGCATAAATTTATTCTTAAAAGTGATGAGCATACTGACGCCGTCAATCTTAAAATCAATAAGCTGAATTTCATTTGATTTTTCACGCAACCTAAACTCGATACCGACTTGTTTTAAGTTTTCGGTTTGATATTTTTCCGGCAGATCAACCATACATTTAACATCATAAAAATCTTTATTTTGCCCAACAGAAATTATTTCAAAATCCATCGCTGTCGTGTCAAAATTTAAGGGATAGGATTTATAAAGACTTTTGATATACCTTTCAAAAAGCACGTGATAGTCTGATTTTTGCTTGTCGCTCATTTTGTTATAATATGGTCCGAGAACAAATTTTGCGATATAATCCGTATCAACGCGGTTATCAAACAAATCATCTAAAGTTTTGTATTTTTGAGTTAAATCATCCCCGCCCAAAGCCTCTATCAAAGCATAGCCCGAATCGTTGATAAATTGGCGTGCGCCGATTTCGTCAGCACGAACAAACCCCGAAAGAAAAAAAACAAAAATAAATGCCGCAAAAAATTTTTTCATTGAGCAGCCTTTTGAAGCTCCGCATCAATTTCATCAACAAGCGAATCGTCCATCATTATTTCAATCTGATTTTCGAGTTTTTCGATATCGGTGTTTTCTGATTCAAGTTTCGATGCTTCTTGAGCTAAAGCTTTAGAAAACTCTTCAGGCTCAACGGCAAGCATTTCTTCTTGAGCAACATAATCTTCATCAATCATAAGCAGATTTTGCGGCTCGCCGTCTGATTTTTCCGGCAGACGATTTTTTTCCTGAGGCAAAACGTCCTGTTTGTACATTTCGTCTTTAAATGAAATATTTTGAACATCATCGGCAATAAACGTATTTTGTTTTAACGATTCGTTTAAGGTCACAACTTCAGTCAAACGCGGCAGATTATCGCGCTGATTCAATTCTTGCTCAGAAAGCAAAGTTTTACCCTCTAAATCACCGTTAAAACATTTTAAAAGCCACACATCATAAATCGGATGTTCGACGGCATTTACCGCAGGCGATGATGAAAACATCCAGCCTTTGAAAATATTGTATTCTTCGCCGCCAAAACTTTTATCGGCAATATCAACAAACGCAAAATTTTCAGGCACTTCTTCAGCACTATGCGTTTTACATGTTCGCAAAACGACGGAAAACGATCCGAATTGCACCATTCCGCCGACAGGCACCTCGATAATATTAACCCGCCCCGTAATTTTATCCATCGCCTGAAATTGTCCCATATTTGTATCAATATCTTCGGCAAACGCATAAAAAGCACCCAAAAACAGGCACATAAAAGCAAACGCGCCAAACAATTTATTTTTCATTATCATCTCCCGTTACCATAAAGATAATTTCACCGACCATATCTTCAAGCGTTTTATAATCTTTTGTTTTTGCAAAAGAATCACCGTTTTTAAAGAACGTTTTGTCTTTACCCGGTTCAATTTTGACAAACTTATCACCCATCAAACCGTCGCTTGTGATCGAAACAACGCTGTCAACGGGTAACTTAATGTCTGATGAAATACTTAACACAACATCGACGGTATAATCTTCGGGCGACAATTTTTGATTTGTGACCGTCCCGATTTTAATACCGTTAATTCTGACATCTGAACCGATATTCAAGCCGCCGACTTTTAAAAATTCGGCATGCAATTCATAACCCTGAACAACTTGCAAATCAGATACCCGATAAGCAAACGCTAAAAATACCACAGCCACTAAAAGTACGACAATTCCCATAATTGTTTCGACAGGTTTTTTATTCATCATTTTCCCTTTCTTTAACTGAATGATTTTTCTTTTTAGCCTTTCCGATAGCCACAATGCGTTCCAAAAGTTCCTGAAGAACCATTGCGTCTTGGGTGTAATTAAATTGGTCACCGTCTTTTAAATAATCTTCCGATCCGCCCGGCTCAATTTCAATATATTTACTACCCATAATAGAGTTGCTGACAATCGCGGCACTGCTGTCATCCGGAATTTGCAGACCATCAATAATTTCAAGCTTTAAGACGGCATTAAAATGCTCATCAAGCGTTGCTCCGACAACGCGTCCGACATCGATTCCGGCCATACGCACTTTATCACCGACAACCAGTCCGTCCGTACGACCGAATGTTGCGTTCAGGTGATAAAATTCATCATCGATATGTTTGTATTTATGCCGAGAAAAAGCCATAAACGAAAAGATAACACCAAAAACCAAAACAGTCAGCACACCAAAATAAAAAGCGCGACTTTCTTCTTTTGTATATTGACTATTCATAATCAAGATCGCTTTCCTCACTGCCGGTATTGGCATTTATTAAAACGGCACGCATCAAATCCAAATGATCGGTGGTCAAATTTAAAAGACAACGCTCTTTATGAAAATCTGGCGTACCGAAAACATTTTCAGAGGCTTTTTGAAAAAGAGAACAATACCTGTTTCTGTAAGCAATCCAATGATTGTACATATCTTTCAAATTGCCGCTTGAAAGGCCGTTTCCGTTGTTCCAAGCCTTTGTCTGATCATGTGTCGAGAGTGTCAGATAAATAGATTGAATATCTTTGATTAAACGGGCCGTTTCCGCTTTCATACAAAGCGCCACCTCATCATCTGTCTGTGCGGTTTTATAACATGCATCATATTCTTTGGTTGCAAAAGATGCTTTAGAAATAAGACAGATTAAAGCCGCAAAGCATATTTTTTTGAGCATTTTATTCTCCTGTAACAAAAAACTTAAAAGCATTCTAAAATCAAGTTTTCAAAATGTCAAATCAAAAATCAACATATATGGCAACAATAGAGTTTTTAATATTCAACCTTATTAAAATATAAACCGCAAGCAGGCGCCGTCACACCGGCGTCTTCGCGTCTTTTGCTTTCCAAAATTTGAGCCATATCTTCCGGCTTAATGTGCCCGTCACCGACCATTTTTAATGTGCCGACGATGTTGCGCACCTGATGATATAAAAACGACTTTGCTTCAAGGTAAAAAATGATTTCATCACCTTTTTGCTCAATATCTAACTTATCAAGCGTTTTGACGGGCGATTTGGCTTGACATCCCGCCCCTCTGAACGCACTGAAATCATGATGTCCGATAAGGTATTTTGCAGCCTCACGCATTTTATCGACATCTAATTTAAAATTGACATGCCAAACTTTTCCCTCAAGCAAAACAGACCTTGCCCGCCTGTTTAAAATGCGGTAGATATAACTTCTTTTTTTAGCTGAAAAACGCGCATGAAATGTATCCGCAACACTCTCAATTTCAACAACGGCAACCGGCGCGCCCGTTTCGCGCAATTTTGCATTAAAAGCTTCGCGCAAGTGGTATAAATCCATTTTTGTTTCTAAATCAAAATGTGCAACCTGCGCAATCGCATGTACGCCCGCATCCGTACGACCGGCCGCACAAATTTCTGCCCTCACGCCGCTAAATGCAAAAAGCGCATCTTCGAGCAAACCTTGAACACTTTGCCCGAAGTCTTGTTTTTGCCAGCCGACAAGATTTGTCCCGTCGTATTCGATTGTCAGTTTATAACGTGCCATATTTTTTCCTTTTTACCAATCCTTTCCTTACGAATCCTCCCCCTTGAGGGGGGAGGCACGGTGGGGGTGATTAACATTAAAACCGATTGCGTCAGCAATTCCTTTTATTTAATAAAGCCGAGTTTTCTTTGGATTGCCCAAATCACTTTTAAAGCCTCAAGCGCATTTTCACCTGTGATACGCGGTGTCGCTTTGCCTAAAATGCAATCAATAAAGTGACTTTGCTCGGCTGCCAAAGGTTGAGCAGACGGGATGAATAAATCTTCCTGACAACCTTTCAAGCCGTAATTCATCCAATCGGGCAACAAATCTTTGTCGATATAGCGTGAACGCGATTGCGTACAAACTTTAATACTCTGCGCAATAAAGTCCATATCGATATAATTTTCATCTGTTGTAACGGCAAGTGTTCGTACACGCGCCTCAGTGATACGGCTTGCCGTTAAATTGGCTGTCACACCGTTTTCAAAGGTCAAAAGTGCCGAAATATAATCTTTACCTTCAGGTTTTTCTTTTGTTTTGACATTAGCCGCTTCAACATGTACCACCTTTGATTTAACAAGCGATTGAACGACTTCAACATCGTGAATCATCAAATCCATCGCAACATCAACATCCGTGATTCGTCCGCTTGCCGCTGACATGCGCTGTGCCGTCAATGAGCGGATTTTAGAAGTGTCATTCAAAATTTTTGCCATTTGCTCAACGGCAGGGTTAAATCTTTCAATATGTCCGACAAGCAACGTGACATTATTTTCTTTTGCCGCTTTGATTAAACGTTCGCACTCCTCAGGCGTTGTCGCAAGCGGTTTTTCAATCAAACAATGAATACCGCGTTTTAAGAAAAATTCACCGACATCGGCGTGCGTAACAGATGTTGTGACCACACTGACGGCATTAACATTTTGTGCCACTTCTTCAAGCGATGAAAAAGCCTTAATGCCAAACATTTCGGCGGCCGCTTTTGCGGCATCTTCAAAAATATCATAAACACCGACAAGCTCGACACCGGGTAAAGATTTATACGTTTTAAGGTGATTTTTACCCATCATACCGGCACCGATCACGGCAACTTTTATTTTATCTGTCATTATTAAATATCCTTTTATTGGGTTGTATTAAAATTCTTGCAACATATAGCATATATCAAACCCAAATTCTCTTAAAAATATGTTACATATTATTTCAAAAATTTTTTATTTGACAAGATGTGATTTGTGTGCTCTAATGAAAATAGATAAGAATTTTTTTCTTATTAAGTGTCTTATCAGGCACGGGGCTTTAAAACAGCTTTCAGACTACATGCAGTGATGGATAACACTGTCTTTTGGTGTTGTTTTTTTATTTTAAAACAACCTTTATCCCCGAATTTTTGTCGGGGAGCCGATGGCGGATGTTCAGGATTTTTCTAAAGGTCGTCGGAGTCATTTCATGTAGTATGATTGTTTTACTCCCCGCCGCTGATTAAGACGCGGCCTTTTTTGAGTCCCTTCTCGTCACCACTTTGAACGAAGCGAGATAAGGGGTCCACAAAAAAACAAACACATAAACATTTTTCTCGAAAGGAAAACACATGAAAAAAATACTCTTTATTTTAATAGCTTTCCTAACCTTTAACGCATACGCGGCAAATGATTGTCAAGACGGCGAACAAAATTGTTGGGACTGCGGTAAAACAGATTCTGATTTATGCACGGCTCGTCTAAACGGAACGGAACTTTCAATCACAGGCACCGGTAATATGAAAGATTATACCCTGGAAGGTCGTCACGATGACGCTATTTCTGATGTACCTTGGGGACAAGATATTACAAAAGTCACCATTGAAGGTAATCAAAAGGATGATAACGGAAATATTATTCGCTCAGGTATACAATACATCGGACGTAACGCCTTTATCGGCGCGACTGATTTGACAGACGTGAGTATTCCGGATTCGGTAACCACAATCGGATGGCAGGCTTTTTACCATACCGGTATTACAGATTTGGTTTTACCTGATTCTATCACAACTATTGAACACTATGCCTTTCAAAGATGTTACGATTTAAAAGGACTCGTCATTCCGGAAACACTGACCTCAATGGGGGATATTATTTTTGAAAACACTCCGGCAACAATTTAT
>CACXFX010000186.1 GCA_902767055.1 uncultured Pseudomonadota bacterium | reverse complement strand
CAAAAAAGCATTTCAACAACCCTGTCCGAAATGACCGAAACGCAACTTGACAAGAACGCTTTGCCGACAACCGAAGAAATCAAAAACGTTGAAAAACAAATCAAAGAATACACAAAGCTCATGAAAGAAGCCGCCTTGAACCTTGAATTTGAGCAAGCCATGGTTTACCGCGACAAACTCAAATCCCTTGAGGCGCTGGCTTTAAGGAATCTATAAAATTGTTTCGTTTAGCGAAATTTTAAGTGTTTCAATTTTAAGATTATGTATCAAAAAACATTTGAAAGGCGTAAAAAATGAACAAAGATACGGCAATTAAACTTTTTGAAGAGCAAAAAGTTCGTGTGGAATGGAATGAGGCAGAAGAAAAATGGTATTTTTCTATTGTTGATGTTGTTGCCATTTTAACGGACACCCCTTATCAGCAGGCAAGAAATTATTGGAAGGTGCTGAAACATCGCCTATCTCAAGAAGGAAATGAGTCGGTTACAAATTGTAACCAACTGAAAATGAGAGCGGCAGATGGCAAAATGTATTTGACTGATGTTGCTGATACAGAGCAGCTTTTACGCCTTATTCAAAGTATTCCAAGCCCTAAAGCCGAGCCGTTTAAAATGTGGCTTGCCAAGGTTGGCCGCGAACGCATTGATGAAATTGAAGATCCTGAAATTACCATTAATCGAGCCTTAGAAACATATTTGAAAAAAGGTTACTCTTCGGCTTGGATTAATCAGCGCTTAAAATCTATTGAAATCCGCAAAGGTTTAACCGATGAATGGGACAGAGGCGGTATTCAAAAAGGGTTGGAATATGCTATTTTAACCGATGAATTAACAAAAGCTTGGTCCGGTATGACGACCAAAGAATATAAAAAATTGAAAGACCTTAAAAAAGAAAATCTGCGTGATAATATGACGAATTTGGAATTGGTCTTAAATATGTTGGCTGAAGTTTCGGCAACGGAAATATCAAAGACGCAAAATCCGAAAGGATTATCGCAAAATGCAAAGGTTGCCAGAGCCGGCGGAGAAGTTGCAAAAAAGGCACGCAAGGAATTAGAAGATAAAACCGGCAAAAAGGTTATCACGAATAAAAATGCCAAACAATTGCATCAGCAGATAGAAAATCTTTAACAGCCCGTTTTATTCTAAAATTTATTTGTACCTTATCTTAAACGTATTTCCATTGTCTTTAGAAACTTTATTTGCCTCATCGATTGTGTAGATGCGTTTTTTAATATGATTATCGCTGATGATATCATTTGGAGAGGCATACCAATGATTGTTATAAAAATAGGCATCGCCGTCTGAGTGATAAAATTGCACTTTACCGGCCATCGATTCTCTGTTTTTTAAGGCCTGACAGCTGGCGTTTTCGCCTGAACAATAAACATTTTGAACACAAGCATTGCCGGCTTCATCCTCGAAAGCCAAAGCATTAATATCTACCCCTTCGGGAATTGTTATATCAGATAATAAAGTGGTAGAGCCAAAAACACGCCATTTTATTGTTTCCAAATTTTCAGGTAAATCAATATTTGAAATTTGTGTGTTATAAAAAGCATATGGTGCCAATGTTTCAAGCGAAGAAGGCAAATTGATTTCAGAAAGACGAAAACACCCATTATAAGCTTCCTCTCCAATACTTTTTAAGCCATCCGGCAAAGAAACGCTTGTTACATTCCACATATCCTCAAAAGCGCGGGCGCCAATAGCAGTGATACCATCTCCAATAACGATTTTTGTAATTCCCGGTGCGGCATTTATAGTACCATTACTTGAATAATCTTTCCATGGAGCGCGTGTATCGCCGTTACGTGTATAATTTTTCATAGCTCCCGTGCCCGTAATGGTCAGCTGCTTTGTATCATTTCCGTTTTCATCTTTGATGCTTGAAATTTCCCATGAAAGACCATCATCCGTCGCGCCGCATGAAATAACCCCTTCGCGGCATTCATCTGCCATAACGTTTATAGAAAAAAGCATTGTACTGATAAGAAAAACATAAAATTTCATAGTCATTCTCCAAAATAAAAAATCACCTTTCGAAAGATGAAAAGCGACTGGAAGAGACAACTATGCGCAACGATAGTGCGGTATATTTACCGCATAGGCTATTTTACCGCCTTCCAGCCATCGGCTTTCAGGCTTAGTTACGCATGAGGTTGTCTACCCCAGACGGACTTTCCATCCATCTGACAATATTATGATTGAATTTTAATCAAATTGCAAGACTTTATTTTAAAACGGCATATATTTTTTTTAGCCAAAAAAGAGGTTGGTACGGACGGTGATGCCCGGCAATAAAATTTTTTGATTTGAAAGCATTATCACTTAAAAAAAATACTTAAGAAAAAAATAAATTTTTTTATGGACTTTCATCCTCTTTTGTGTTTAACTGCGCGCAAAGTTTATTATTCAACCAAAAGGAAATTTGATGTT
>CACXFX010000185.1 GCA_902767055.1 uncultured Pseudomonadota bacterium | reverse complement strand
CCGTATACATCCGTTTTGCCCAAAGAACTTTTCGGCCGTATTGTCCCCGTGGATAAAGTTGTCGATAAATTCAAACACGGCGCGGTTTTAGAGGTCATTATGGCAGGCAACGGTGCCAAACGCGATGATCACAAAGCCATAGCAACGGGTGTCGGTATATGCTGGGGCAAGGATAAATCAGGCAGTCTTATCGGCGGTTGGGCGGCCGAATATGTCGAATATTTTGACACCCATATTGATGATGAAATTGCCGAAGGCCATGCCAAAATGTGGCTCAATAAGTCCTTAAAACATGAGCTTGAAATCCGAGGTGTCGAAAAACACAGTGAGTTTCAAATGTTCCACAATTACCTCAACATCACCCAAGAATTCGGCTACAGTTTGACATGTCTCGGATTTTTGAATTTTGAATATGCCGATCCGGTTCAAATTTAATGAGGCCGCACAATGTTATATCAAAACAAGAAAAAAACAACACCGGCGGAAGAAAAAAAACCTTCTGCCGGTTTGGGCGTTTTGTCATTGGCCGCCATCGTCATCAGCTCGATGATCGGCGGCGGTATTTATTCTTTGCCGCAAAATATGGCACAATCGGCCTCGGCCGGCGCGGTTATATTGGCTTGGATCATTACCGGTATCGGTGTTTATTTTATTGCAAACACATTTCGTATTTTATCTGTCGCTAAACCTGATTTGACAGCCGGTATTTATATGTACAGCAGGCAAGGCTTCGGCCCGTATACCGGCTTTACAATCGGCTGGTCATACTGGCTTTGCCAAATTTGCGGCAATGTCGGATATGCCGTCATCACGATGGATGCCTTAAACTATTTTTTCCCGCCCCATTTTGCGGGCGGAAACAATTTAGCCTCTATCATCGGCGGATCACTGATTATCTGGGCTTTCAACTTTTTGGTATTGCGCGGTATCAAACAGGCCACAATTGTCAACCTCATCGGCACAATCGCCAAAATTTTGCCGCTGTTGCTTTTTATTTTGGTGATGATATTTGTTTTTCATTCTGACAGATTTTCATTTGATTTTTGGGGCGAAAATATCATCGGCGGCAAATCTCTCGGCTCACTTTCCACGCAAATCAAAAGCACAATGCTTGTCACATTATGGTCGTTTATCGGTATTGAAGGCGCGGTTGTCATGTCAAAGCACGCCAAATCATCAAAATCCGTCGGTCGTGCAACACTTTTGGGCTTTATCGGATGCTTGATGATTTATGTTTTGCTTTCCGTTTTGCCTTTCGGTTATATGTCCCAAACCGAACTTGCAAATATTGCCAACCCCTCGACGGCCGGCATTTTAGAAAAAATTATGGGCAAATCAGGCGCTTATATCATGAATATCGGACTTTTGGTTTCGGTTTTGACAAGCTGGCTTGCCTGGACGATGGTGACGGCGCAGATTCCGCAAGCGGCGGCCGAAAACGGCACATTTCCGAAAGCTTTTGCAAAAGAAAATGAGCATCACGCACCTTCTGTTTCGCTTTATATCACAAGCCTGATGATGCAACTTTTTATGCTGCTTGTTTACTTTTCTTCAAATGCGTGGAACACGATGCTTTCAATCACAAGCGTCATGGTTTTGCCGGCTTATTTTTCCTCATGCGCCTATTTATGGAAATTGTGCGAAGATCACGAATATCCGACAAACATTTCCATCAAGCGTTCGTCGGCTTTGATTGCCTCAACAATCGGTGCGATTTATGCCTTGTGGCTCATTTATGCCGCCGGCTTAAAATATTTGCTTGCCGCCGTGATATTTATTGCACTCGGTATTCCGGTTTATATTTGGGCGCGCGCGCAAGGCAATCCGAACGATAAAATTTTTACAAAGCGTGAATTTTGCTTTGCAATGCTCCTTGTTGCTTTGGCACTGGTTGCCATTTATGCTTTAACAACCGGCATTATTAAGCTGTAAAAAAAAATAACTTAAAAAAAATAAAGGCCTTCTTTTTAAACAAAAAGAAGACCTTTTTTGTTCTTTGGTAAAAAAATCAAACAAATCAAAAAAAAAGGTTGCATTTTTTTTAAAGAATCGATATAAAGAGCCAAAATGTGTTTTAATTTATAACAAAAGGGTAAAAGTTATGGCACGTGTGACAGTTGAAGATTGTGTTGAAAAAGTTCCCAATCGCTATGAGCTTTTGATGGTCGCCGCTCAGCGCGCAAAAGATATTGAGCAGGGCGCTCCTCTGATGGTTGAGCGTGATAATGATAAAAATGCCGTCGTTGCTTTACGCGAGATTGCCGAAGATAAAGTCAGCATTGAAGATTTGCAAAAATCTTTGGTTTTGAACTTGCAAAAATATGTCGAGGTTGAAGAACCTGAAGAAGAAGAGATTGAAATTATCGCTGCCGAAAAAGAATTGGCCGACCTTGATACTCAGTTTGACACCTCCATGCTTTTGGATGAAGGCTTAAGCGAGAGCATGCAAATCACAGGCGATGAAGATGATGTTCTTGATGATTTGGATGATTCGGATTTATCCGATGACACCTTTGACGATCAGATGGATGATGATGGTGTCGATGATTTTTCAGGTGATCAGGAAGAATATTAAGATTATCTCAATCTTTTAGAGTTATTTAAATGGCAGAATGTTTTATTCTGCCGTTTTTTTAATTTGGTAAAACAAAAAATGTTAAGACAGTACGAACTTGTTGATTTGGTCAAATCGTATGACCCTGAGGCAAACGAAGATGCGTTAAACAAAGCATACGTTTTTGCCATGAAGAAACACACCGGACAATTCAGAACATCCGGTGATCCGTACTATTCACACCCGATTGAAGTTGCCGGTATTTTAACAAAATTCAGGCTTGATTGCGCCTCTATTATTGCCGGACTTTTACATGATACGGTTGAAGATACCGATACAACGATTGAAGAAGTACGCTCTCTTTTCGGCGACCAGGTGGCAACACTTGTCGACGGACTGACAAAACTTGCCACCATCGAGCAAAAATCGGGCAACTTAAAACAGGCCGAAAATTTCAGAAAACTTCTTCTCGCGATGTCGGACGATATTCGTGTTTTATTGATTAAATTGGCCGACAGACTGCACAACATGCGCACACTTCATTATTGCCCCGAAGACAAACGTGCACGCATTGCCAAAGAAACGCTTGATATTTATGCACCTTTGGCCGAGCGAATCGGCATGCAGGAAGTTAAGGACGAATTGGAAGAAATCGCCTTTGCGGAGCTTTATAAAGAAGCGCACGACTCGATTATTGCGCGCCTTAATTTTTTGCGCGAACAGGGCAGTAATATTATCCCGCAAATTATCTCGGCACTTGAAAAAGATATGGCGGACAACGGCATCGAAGCCACCGTTACCGGACGCGAAAAAGCGCCCTATTCCATTTGGCGCAAAATGCAGCAAAAAAATGCTTCGTTTGAACAACTTTCGGACATTATGGCTTTCCGCATTTGTGTCGAAGACATTGCCTCCTGCTATCAGGCACTGGGCGTCATACACAGCAAATATCATATGGTTCCCCGCCGGTTTAAGGATTATATCTCAACCCCAAAGCCGAACGGTTATCAATCAATTCATACCGGCGTTATCGGACCTTTGGATACCAGAATTGAAGTTCAAATCAGAACTTACCAAATGCATGAAATCGCCGAAAAAGGCGTTGCGGCGCACTGGGCTTACAAACAGGGACAAAAAGCCGAGGGTATGAATTTCAGATGGATACGCGAGCTTTTAGAGATTTTGGAACAGGCCGAAAATCCGGAAGAATTTTTAGAAAACACAAAACTTGAAATGTATAACGATCAAGTCTTTTGCTTTACACCTAAAGGCGATTTGATAGGCTTGCCGCGCGGTTCGACGCCGGTTGATTTTGCCTATGCCGTGCACTCTCGCGTCGGTGACACATGCGTCGGCGCAAAAGTCAACGGAGAGATTGCACCGCTGCGCAAAATTTTGCAAAACGGTGATCAGGTTGATATTATGACTTCAAAAGCACAACACCCATCAATCGAATGGGAGAGGTTTGTTGTCACCGGTAAAGCAAAAGCCGCCATTCGCCGTTATGTCCGCGCCACAAAACGTGAACAGTTTGTGACCTTGGGCAAAGAGATTTTAGAGCGTTTATTTAAAGGTGAAAACCTTGAATTTTCAGATAAAGTTTTGGTTGGTGTCATGCAAAATTTTGCCGCCGAAACGATTGAAGATATTTATGCCAAAGTCGGTGAAGGTTTAATCACCGGTTGGGATGTTTTAAGAGCGGCTTATCCGGCTTATAAACAGTCCAAAATCGATAAAATGGTCGAAAGCTTAAAATCCCCGCTTTTCAAACGCAAAAAGAAAAAAGAAGCTCTCAAAATCAAAGGCCTGATTGAAGGTATGGCTGTTAATTTCGGCAAATGTTGCCACCCGTTGCCCGGTGACAGAATCGTCGGCATTGTCACAACCGGCAAAGGCGTTACCGTGCACAAACTCGACTGTACGATGCTTTCTAAATTTGCCGACCAGCCCGAACGTTGGCTTGATATTGACTGGGGTGATGAGGCAAAATCAGAAGTTCATACCGCCCGTATAAAAGTGATGCTCTCAAACGAACCCGGCGCATTGGGCGATTTATCAAACTTAATTGCCAAAGAAGGCGCAAATATTTCAAACTTGAATATTGCAAATCGGCTATTAAATTATTTTGAGCTTTTGATTGATGTCGAGGTCAATGATGTCGAGCATTTAAATCACATTATTGCCGCCCTCAAATCTTCAAAAGTGGTCCGTTCGGTATCACGTGCTTTGGAAGCTTAAAAACATAAATGAAAACAATAAAAAAATTATTCGAGAAGTTGTCTGAATTAAACGCTTCTGAAAATTCCGTCGCATTGGGCTTTGCGTGCGGTGCGGCGATTTCTATGACACCTTTTATCGGCTTTCACACGTTGCTTGCCGCCTCAACGGCTTTTTTAATCAAAGCAAGCGTTCTTGCATCACTTGTCGGCACAATCGTCGGCAACCCTTGGACATTTGCTTTTATTTGGCCTGCAAGCTATGAACTCGGGCGCCTGATTTTAGGCCGACAAAAAAGGAATAATCTTGATTTTGACGCCGTATTTGACAACTTTAAGAACGCCTTCGGCTCACACGACTTTTCAGGTATTTCTCAAGATCTTGAAGAAGTTATTTATCCGATGGCCGTCGGCGGGGTTATATTATACGTTATCACATTTGCCTTAAGCTTTGTGATTATCAAACACATCTTAAAAAAACTCAAAAACAAATAACGAAAAAAAAATTAATCTTCCAAATCAGAATCTAAAATAACAAATTCTTTCGGACCGACCATATTTAAAACGACTCGTGCCTGCTCATCTAAAGTATCAAGATCCAAACTTTCAGGTGAAAGCCGCTTGACTTTATCGTCCCATTGCTGTTTTTCAAGCGCATATTTCTCTGAAATTTCACGCGCATTGGCCACTTCTTTGCTTAAATTTAAATATTTCAACAGCCCGCGATCACCTTTGATGGCATAAAAAGTAAAATAAATAAATACAACAAGAATCATCAGAAAAAAACCTGATGAACCATTGATTTTTGAAAAAATTTTATAGATTTTATTCATTTTTTTCTTTCAGCCTCAAATCTGTTTGATTCTTAAAACACGAATATTAATATTTCGTATAAAAGAACAGATATTCGATAATTTTTTATTTATAAAACAAATTTTATTTACTAACACACACGAAAACAGGCGTCTTTAGCAAAGGCGCCTGTTTTATTAATTTTCAGAAGTTAAAATTACAAAACGTCGTAAAACATATCTTGAGAAATTTCTTCCAAATCAATATCCTCAAGTTCGTCTTTAATTGTCTCAACAAAATTCTGACGCACCAAAAGCGCCGCATTGTTAACCGCGACAGAAAACGAAAAACCGTCTGCCCCGCCGTGACTCTTAACGGACAACCCGTTCAAACCTACGAACATGGCACCGTTATACAATTTCGGGTTCATAATTTTCTTAACATTGCGTGCCGCAAAATACAAAAACGGCAATCCGAGCCAAGAAACAGGTGCTTTTTTAACGGCATCTTTAATCATTGCTGCCGCAAATTTTGCCGTTCCTTCAATCGATTTCAACGCAACATTGCCGGTAAAACCGTCTGCCACAATCACATCAGCCTTGCCGAACGGAATATCATGCGGCTCAATATAACCGGTAAAATCAATATTTAAATCTTCGGCAGCTTCGCGAAGCATCTGCGCGGCATGACGAATCTCTTCACGCCCTTTCATCTCTTCGGCACCGATATTCAAAAGTGCAACTTTCGGCTTTTCAATCCCTAATGCATGCTTGGCCAAAATATTACCCATCACGGCAAATTCTGCCAAATTGACAGCCGTACATTCCGAATTTGCGCCCAAATCAAGCATGACATACCTGCCATAACGATGCGGCATAATGCTGACAATCGCAGGACGATGAATTTTATGGATTGTTTTTAAGAGCATTTTTGAAATCGCCATCAAAGCACCGGTATTGCCGGCCGAAATCACGGCCTGAGCCTCACCGTTTCTGACAGCATCAATTGCCTGATACATACTGGTTGATTTGTTGCGAATCACTTGAGAGGGCTTGTCTTCATTATGCACCATCTCATCGCAATGCCTAACCTCGCAAACCCCCGAAAGCTTCGGAAAGCGTTTCATCTCCGCTTCAATCTTTTGGGCATCACCAAAAAGCAAAAACCGGATATCCGGATTTTGCTTTGAGGCTATTGCCAAACCTTCAATAACGATTTTTGGGGAATGATCTCCACCCATTGCATCAATTGAAATCAACAGCGGATTTTCACTCATTGCACCGCCCCCTTATTAAAAAATCAGTCCTAATTTGAAGCTTTCTTTGCAATCACTTCTTTGCCGTCATACTGTCCGCATTTCGGGCAAATGTTGTGCGGGCGTTTCAACTCGCCGCAATTGGGGCATTCCTGATAAGAAGCTGCCGCCAAAGCATCATGCGAACGACGCATATCGCGACGTGATTTTGATGTTTTCTTTTTTGGTGTTGCCATTTTTTTTGCCTTTATACTTAAAATTAACACAAATTGTTAAACTGCTTTTATATAATTTTTTTATCTTTTGCAAGCATTTTTTTATCAAATATGTGTTTTTTTTGCCTAAAAGATGACTTTTGCACCGTTTAAATACCACACACCGGCATTCAAATAAGTCGCAAACAAAAGCCAGAAAAAATAAGGATATTGCAAAAAGGCCGCCGTTTGATCAAGCTTTAAAAACGATTTAATCATCACGAGCACCGTTATATCAAGCAGCACCAAATCTATTAACCCGTAAAGGAGCAAACCTTTGGCAAAAAACAACCAGCACCATAAAATATGCAAAAAAAGCTGATAAACAAAAAGCATCACGGCTTTTTTATT
>CACXFX010000184.1 GCA_902767055.1 uncultured Pseudomonadota bacterium | reverse complement strand
GTTTCATTTAATTTGATATAGGTATTATAAATCGTATCAACATTGTTTGAATAAAGCCCGTAAACATCACCGTCACTGTTGTTTGTGATATTGATTGAAGAAGATTTATTTAAGATTAAATAATCGTTTTCAACCGTTTTTGAGCCATACTTATAAGCTTCACCGATTTTATCACCGCCCGCATCATAAATAATGTCATCAACCGCACTTCCTGCAACTTCTCCGGCATTATTATAAGCAATCGAATCATCAATATATCCCATTGGCGTTGTGGTATCGGTTGCATACCAAATAATTTTGTCGTTGTCGTTATACTTATAATCCGGTTCACTTGTTTGTGCTTTTGTTTTATTGATTTGCGCATATCCGTTGGCAAATTTATCTGATTCCAAAATATAGCTGTGCGGTGTTTGAGCTGAATCATAAAACAGGCCGTAAACATCGGCATAACTATTATTCGAAAGCACTAAATTTTCGGCTTCGTTATAGTTTGAGTTGATGGCAGAATTGCCGATAACACTGGCTGATTTTTTCTCACACAGTCCGCTTGAATTTTTGCCATATCCGGCGGCACAAGCGCCGCAATTTGTGCCGGTGTATCCCTCATCGCACTTGCAAACAGCACCGATTTGTGTGCCATGCCCGCAGTCATCAATATCTTTATAGCATTCAGATGTTCCCCAATGGCCGTAACCCGAAGCACAATCATTGCATTTATCACCGGCATAACCCGTATCACAAACACACACATTCGAATCGTCATAATGTCCGTGTACGCAGTTAGGATCGACAGAGCTTCCGCCCCCGCCGCCACCGCCACCGGACAAAGCAATTGCCGTACCGGCACCTGCCGCGACGACACCCGCACCGATCAAGGCTTTTGTCGTCCAGCTCATCGATTTTTTGCCGTATTTTGCGACAGCAGCCGTATCCTGATTTTTAACCGGATTTAAGATGACCGAATTCATAAAATCACGATATCCGGAAATATTCCAGGTACATTGATGCGACGGATTGGCACCGGCCATCAAAAATGACTTGTAAGCTCTCTTATTGCCGCGCTTAGCCGCAACACAAAGCCCCGTATCACCGTTTGCATTGACAGAATCGATATTCATACCGCGAGAAACGGCATTCGTGATGACTTCAACTTTACCGCTCGCCGCATAAGCGTAAAGCTGTTCAAAGCTCTGCGGCGTCAACTGCGGTATATAAGCCTCAGCCGGTAAACTGATTAAATATAAAAGTCCCGTCAGAACAAAACCGAAACGTTTCAAAGACATCTTTTCATCCGATATTATGGTTCTATATCGGGCCGATTATAAAGCTTAAATGTAAACATAGCGTTAAAAACCGGTTTTATTAATTTTTAACACACCCGATGGCATCATAAACAAAACCGAGAGTTCTTAAATATTGCCCGTCAAAAAGATTGCGCAAATCAACCATGCGCTTGTGACGCATTTTTGAGGCAAGTTTTTCAATATTGAGCGCCTTAAATTCTTCCCATTCGGTCAAAACCGCAACAACATCCGCATCGTCAAAAACATCTTCTAAAGCATGGGCATATTTGATTTTATCCAACAAAACTTTTTTGGCATTGTCCGTTGCCTGATAATCAAAAGCCGTAATATCCGCACCCTTTTCGAGCATTGCCGAAATAATCTCGACAGCCGGACTTTCGCGCACATCATCCGTGCCGTTCTTAAAGGCCAAACCCAAAACGCCGATTTTCGGATTTTTAATATCTTTAACGATATCAAAAATACGCTCGGCCATCTTGATTTTACGGGCTTTATTGCCGGCAATCGTCGTTTCGATTAAGCCCATTTTAACACCGTATTTTTGCGCCATCAAAGCCATCGCGGTTGTGTCTTTGGGAAAACAGCTGCCGCCATATCCCGGCCCCGCATTCAAAAATTTATTGCCGATACGTTTATCAAGCCCCATACCTTTGGCAACCTGCCCGATATCGGCACCTGATTTTTCGCAAAAATCCGCCATTTCGTTGATATAATGAATTTTCATCGCCAAAAAGGCGTTTGAAGCATATTTCACGGTCTCGGCAGACTTTCTTGAAACAAAAAGAATCTGCGTTTTTTCCTCAAATGATTTATAAAGTTCTTTAATAACATCACAGGCACGCTTGCTGTCCGCCCCGACAACGATTCTGTCCGGATTAAAAAAGTCGTGTATCGCATAGCCTTCTCTTAAAAATTCCGGCAATGAAACAACATCAAAATCAGCATTCGGATTTTTTTGCCTGATGATTTTTTCAACCTCATCACCCGTCCCGACCGGCACGGTTGATTTATCGGCAATAACCGTATAACCTGACAAGAAAGGCGCCAACTCCTCCGCGGCGGCATAAATATAGCGCATATCGGCCTCTTTTGTTTTTGGGTGCGGCGGCGTACCGACGGCCAAAATCACGACATCGGCATCTTTAACGCCCTCAAATGAGGTCGTAAACTTCAAATTTCCTTTTTTGACAACTTGCCCGAAAAGCTCTTCCATCCCGTTTTCATAAAGCGTTACATTTCCCGATTGCAAAGCTCGGATTTTTTCTTGATCTTTATCGATGCAAACAACATTATGCTTAAGCGTTGCAAAACCGACCCCGCTCGGCAAACCGACATAACCTGTCCCGACAATTGCAATTTTCATTTTTTATTCCTCATCAAACGTTGCGCCCATAATATCCGATACAACATCATAATCAAAGCCCGCTCTTAAAAGCGCGGCCATGTCTTTTTTAAAGTTTTCCTTTTTCTTTTCTTCATCCGTACGATAAGGCCCGATATGCTTTTTCTGAGCCAGTTTTAAGGCGGCCGCCTTCGGGTCATATTCCTCTTTTTCAATTAAAGCATCAACCGTATGTTCGTCAATACCTTTTAATTTAAGCTTTGTTTTGATATAACGCGCAGATTTCAAAGCCGACAAATAATCTCTGACCTTAAGCTCTGCAAAACGCTCGTCGCTTAAATAACCCAAACTTTCAAATTCGCTCACAATCTCATCAATCCAAAGATACGCCTCTTTTTGATTAAAATCCGGATTTTGAAAGGCATACTTATCAACACGGCGTTTTAACACATCTTTGAGGTTTTTAACAGAACTTTCAAAGCGCTCCAAATAGTACAGCCCTATATTTTTAAGCCGTGCTTTGGTTATTTTCTTTAAAGGTTTGTTTTGCCCCTTACAATTCATCTCTTGAAAAATCTTTGAAATTAAACTAAATAGTTGATTAAATTGTTTTGATTATACAAAGGATTTTTAAAGTTGGAAAACAAAAATTTTGACAGCTGTGTATCATTTTTTTTACAAAACGGCGCTTTTATGGGTCGATTTGTCAGACTGGATAAGGTTTTAAGTCAGATACTCAAAAATCACAACTACCCGCTTAATGTATCAAATGCCGTTGCCGAAGTGACGACACTTGCCGCACTTTCAGCCTCAATGCTGAAATTTGACGGGCTTTTCACACTCCAATTACAAGGCAACGGCCCTGTTTCACTTCTTGTTGCAGATGTCACGAAAGACGGCAAAATCCGCGCATCGGCCAAATTTGATGAACAAAAACTCAATCAGGCCAAAACATTGCGCAAAACAGAAGATATCGTTGAAGAAACACCGCATTTAATCGGCGGCGGCTATATGGCTTTGACCGTTGATGAGTTAAACGGCACAACGCCTTATCAGGGTATTGTCGATTTAAAAGGCAAAAATTTAAGCGAGATTGCACTTCGTTATTTTCAAAACTCGGAACAAATCGACACATACTTAAAACTTTTCATCAAAAAAACCGAAAACAATGATGAATCATTTTTATCAGCCGGTATTATTTTACAAAAAATGCCCCTAAAAGGCGGCAAAAATGCCGATTTTGACGAAGAAAGAATAAATATTGCATGGGAAGACGCCGGCGCCTTTATTAACAGCTTAAAGCCTGATGAAGTTTTTGATGACACACTCTCAGCCGAGCAAATTTTGCACCGCCTTTTCCATTCAAGCAATCTTCAAATCAGCGCTCAGAGAGATTTTAAATTCGGCTGTCGCTGTTCAAAAGAAAAATTAAAAAATACGCTTTGCTCTTTTGATCAAAAAGATTTGGAGGATATGTTCGATGAAAAGGGCTGTATTGAAGCGGTCTGCAATTTTTGCGGGCAAAAGTATACATTCACACGTCATGAGCTTAAGTTAAAAGAAAAATACTTGCAATAGTTTGAAAAAGATTTACCTTCTTACCTCAAATTTTTCAAACGCCCCGCTTAAAAAAGAAATCAGCTTTTCATCTGATATCAACGATTCGCACGCGCTATCAGAGGTCGTTTTATCGTCTTCAATCGGACGGTATTTTTGCAAATAGTATTCTTTGACGCCCTTATTTTTCAAAAAAGTGCCGAGTTCAAACAAATCATCAACCGTTAATCCGCGCGGGTCGCATGTTGTGCGACATTCAAAGTGTATGCCGCTTTGAAGGAGCAAATCAAGGCTTTTTTCCATGTCAGAAAATGCATCAAAACCACCCGTTAAAGCTTTGTATTTTGCTTTAGGCCCTTTGATGTCAAGCCCGGCCCAATCTATATACGGCAAAACTTTTATCAAAGCATCCGGCCGATAGCCGCCCGTATGAAGCCCGATAACATAACCCAAATCTTTAACCGCCAGAACAGCATCAAGCAAACCTTTTTGCATCAAGGGCTCACCGCCCGAAAAAACAACCGCATCCAAAACACCCTTGCGACGCTGTAAAAAATTTAAAAATTTTTCAAAAGTCCACATAGGCTGCCCTTCCGATTTGACGGGCTGAAGCGATGCGTTATAACAAAAAGGACATCGCCACGGACAACCTTGCAAAAAAGCAACCGCGGCGATATGGTCCGGAAAATCGACGATGCTGAAAGGGGTCGCATCGCCGATTAAAATTTCTATGTTAACCGGCATTTTATCCGATTATTCAGCTGCCAATTTCTCGGCATCAATGTGCATAACGGCTTTTTCTTCACAGAAGCAAACACGTGAATAATATTCGCTCTTTTTGCCTTTGTTAAATTCAGAAACCGGACGGTGATAACCCATCACGCGTGTCCAAACTTCGCAAGGCTGACGTTCTGCATCGGTTAATTTGATATCGTTAAAGTTAATAACATTTGACATTTTATAAATTCCTTTTTGAAAAATAAGTTAAAATTTTAAGCAACATTTGAGTTTGAGGCTTTAAAGGCCTTTAATTTTTCTGCCTTTTTCTCCTCATCGCAGATGGGGCAGAATTTGTGTTCGCCATTCAAATACCCGTGTTTGGGGCAAATGGAGAACGTTGGTGTAATTGTGATATACGGCAAACGATAATTCGTCAAAACACGTCTGACCAAATCACGACAAACTTTTGCCGACGAAATTCGTTGATTCATATAAAGGTGCAAAACCGTACCGCCCGTATACTTTGTTTGCAATGTCGATTGCAAATCCAAAGCCTCAAACGGATCATCGGTATAACCGACCGGCAATTGCGAAGAGTTCGTATAATACGGATCTTCTGCCGTTCCTGCCTGAATGATGCCGACATAGCGTTTTTTATCTTCTCTTGCAAAACGATATGTCGCACTTTCGGCCGG
>CACXFX010000183.1 GCA_902767055.1 uncultured Pseudomonadota bacterium | reverse complement strand
TTCGTACTTTTGTACTTGCTGAAAAGTTATCCCGATATGTTTGGCAAGCGTTTGCTGGCTCATTTTTAAGACTTTTCGCCTGAGTTTTATTCTTTGCCCGACATACACATCAATCGGATTGGGATTATTGTCTTCCAACCGTCCTCTGATATGTTTTATAACTTCCATTTTCTTTTCCTCTTAAAGCTGATAAATAAAACCGCCCTTTGGTGGGCAGTCGGGGCACTAAACAATCATAGATTAAGAAATGACTCCGATAGCCTTTAGGAAAACCTTGAACATTCGCTAGCGGCACCCCGACCAAACATCGGGGAAATTTTAATAACAGTGTTATCCTTCACTGCTTAACCTACGAGCCGTTTAGAGCTCCGCACCCGTTTGGGTACTGGCAAAAGTTTTTCGCTTTTTGCTTGTATTTTTTTTAACACACTCATAAAAGTGATGTCAAATGTTTTTTAAAAAATTTTAAGGGCCGCCCATTGTTGAGCGACCCATTCTTAATCAAAATAAACAATCATATTCTATTTTCTTTTTTCGGATACGGCCTGCCACATTTTTTCCAAATTGTAGAACGCACGTACTTCCGGCCTGAAAATGTGCACAATCACATCAAACGCATCGATTAAAACCCAATCGGCTTTAACTTCACCCTCAATGGTTGCTTTGCAACCTGCTTTTTTCAAAGCTTCCATCAATTTTTCCGAAATCGCGGCAACATGGCGGTTTGACGTCCCCGAAGCCACAACCATCTGCTCGGCGATGGATGTTTTACCTTCTAAATCGATAACCACAATGTCTTCTGCTTTGTTGTCATCCAAAACTTTTTGAACAATACTTAAAATGTCTGTTTTTTCTTTTTTCATGTATATTTCCCTTTTTTAATCAAGCGGCGACCACGGTTTGGATGAAACCTCTTTTTGAATAATTTCATCCTCTTTAACCGCCGTTTGTTTGACTTTAACATATTTTAACAATTCGCGCGCAACATCATCAAGCCCTTGATGTGCCACGGCAGAAATGGCAAAAACCTTTTTGCCCGTCGCTTTTTCAAGCGCTTTGATTTTTTTGTTTCGTTCTTTTTGTTCAAGCGAATCGACTTTGTTTAAGGCAATGACTTCAGGCAATTCAAGCAAACTTTCTTTATAAAGTTTCAACTCGTTGCGAATCGTGCGATAAGCCTTAACCACATCATCGGCCGTCCCGTCAATAATATGCAAAAAGGCAGAACACCGTTCGACATGCTTTAAGAATCTGTCACCAAGCCCCGTACCCTCATGCGCACCTTCAATTAAGCCCGGAATATCTGCCAAAACAACTTCACGACCGTCAATCCACATCACACCCAAATTCGGATGCAACGTTGTAAAAGGATAATCCGCAATTTTCGGCCTTGCCCGTGTCACGGCCGATAAAAACGTTGATTTACCGGCATTCGGAAAACCGATCAAACCGACATCGGCAATGATTTTGAGTTTCAGCCAAACCCATAATTCCTCCCCCGGCCATCCGGGCTCGGCATAACGCGGCGCCTGATTCGTTGAAGTTTTAAAACGCATATTGCCCCGACCGCCATCACCGCCTTTGGCTATCAAAAAGCGCTCACCGGGGGTGATCATATCTTTTAAAACGGTCTTCCCGTCTTCAGCCAAAATTTCCGTCCCGACCGGCACTTTAATAATCAAATCTTCACCTTTGGCACCGGACATTTCAGAACCCATACCATGCTGTCCGCGCGGAGCTTTGAAATGTTGTTGATAGCGAAAATCAATCAAGGTATTGAGGTTTTCAACCGCTTCAAAAAAAACACTGCCGCCCTTACCGCCGTCACCGCCGTTCGGACCGCCGAATTCGATATACTTTTCGCGTCTGAAAGCGACACAACCTTTGCCGCCGTCACCGGATTTAACAAATATTTTTGCCTGGTCTAAAAACTTCATAGAACAAATCTATCCCGTTCGTTGAGAAAAATAAAGGGGGCAAATGTTTTTACCCCACACTTATTTTTTTATATGATATAATATGTTTTATTCGGTAACGACCGAAACAAACATCTTGTCGCCTTGCTCTTTGAACGCAACTTTACCTTCAGCCACTGCAAAAATCGTATGATCTTTACCCATATCGACATTTGCACCCGGATGATATTTTGTTCCGCGCTGACGAATAATGATGTTGCCGGGGATAACGGCTTCACCGCCGAATTTTTTAACCCCCAAGCGACGTCCGATCGAATCGCGTCCGTTGTTAGAGCTACCGCCTGACTTCTTATGTGCCATAGTCTTTCTCCTATAACCTTAATCTTCTTTCTTAGCCGCACAAACGTCCATAATTTTGACGAGTGTGATTTGCTGTCTGTGACCGTTTTTACGGCGATAATTTTGTCTTCTCTTCTTCTTGAAGATGATGACTTTTGCGTCTTTAGCCTGTTTTAAAACAGTCCCTTTAACGCTGGCACCTTTAACAAAAGGTTTGCCGATTTTTTCATCTAAGGCCAAAACTTCATCAAAAATCACTTCAGAGCCTTCGGCACCGGCGAGTTTTTCAACTTTAATCACATCGCCTGTCGTAACTTTATACTGTTTTGAGCCAGTTTTGATAACTGCGAACATTTTTTTCACCTAATTCAATTTAATTAAACGTGCTTTGCAATATACATAACTTTTTTCATCTGTCAACAATAATTTCACTATTTTATCATTTTTTTTGTTTTTCCCGCTCTCTTTTTAAGGCTCGATAAAGTTCCGGACGCATAAATTTGCCGCGCCAAATGCCTTTTTTATTCTTTTTTGCCCGCTCTTGCGGCTTGATAAACATTTCGCTTTTATAAGCGATTGCTAAGCCGGCCTTAACCATTTCAAAATTTAAGTTCTTTTTGCCGACATAACAAATACAGAGTTCTCTTTTATAGCGATCTTTTCCTTGAGATTCGCATTTGACTTTTAAGCCTTTTGAAGCCCCTTCATCAATTAATTTTGACAAATAATCTTTGGCTTGTTGCCCGCACATATAAGGTTTTTGATGTTCATCATAACATTCTTGAAAAAGCTCGGGCGAATCGATTCCGATCAAGCGAATACGGCGCTCGGAAATCTCCAAGCTGTCGCCGTCGACAACCGCCAAATTTGCACCTGCAATACTTTTATTTGCAAGCTCGATAACAAGTAGCGCAACAATTAAACAAATCCATTTTTTCATCATAACCTATGGATATATCATCAAATATTTTTTTTCACAAGCTTTATTTTGTTTACGATTCTTTCATATTATCGAGGTATGTTATGGTATATTTTAGGTTTAATGTCACAAGGAAAAAACGTGATGAAGCATATCAAAAACACTTTTGCGCTGGCCTTGACCGCCTTTTTAGGGGCATGCCATACAACCCCCTCAGAGCCGGTTTTGCGCGCCCAAGAGTTTCAACCGCAGATTACATATCCGTCATCTGTTGTCGTCTGTCGCTCCAAACAGTGCGCTCCGGCAAAACTTTCGATGTCTAAAGAATATATTTACAACTCATTGACACACATCTTAGAACAAAACGTCAATGAAAAAGCACTTGTTTGCCAAGCCGATCCGTTTACACACGTATGTACCGAAGACTATGTGACTTTACCGATTACGGTTGGCGTCACACCGGCCAATTTATACATTGACAATGTTGAATTGACGGATGTTTCGGTTGCCTTAAACCGCCGCTCGATTGATTTACTTTTAAACTACGGTATTTCTTATAACGGACAAACACCGACTTGCAAACCCGCAAAATCTCTGGTTTATGTCCGCAATACGCAAAACATTGTTTTGGAAGACGCCGGCTATACCTGCAAAATGACAACCATTGGCAACACAACGATTAAAACCTTACTTGCGATTGACTACATCGATTTAGATTACGGTTTCGTCGGCGGCTATTATTCCATCGGCTTGTCCGGTCCGGCATACGGCGGCAGATCGGGTTATATGATGTTTAAGTTCAAAAACGATGCTTATCCGCTTTCAGCTGATTTGATTTTACAAGAGCCTTGGCCCGATTCTGAAAAAACCGCTTTAGAAAAGAAAAAAGCCGAGCTTGATAAAAAAGAGGCCGAATTCAAATCTAGGCAAGAAGAATTAAAGCAAAAAGAAGCTGATTTAAAGCAAAAAGATGAAGACTTAAAACAAAAAGATGAAGACTTAAAGGCAAGAGAAGCATTAATCGGTCAAGCCATCTTAGACGAGCAAGGCAATCCGATTTACGAATTTACGGATACGCCCTTTGTCGGCAACGAATGCTATTCAACCGTCTTAGAGCCGATGCCCTGTTATGAAGCATGGCCTTGCTATGAAGAGCCGGCACTCGGTAAAGCGATTTGCCCCGAGCCGAAAGCCGAAACATTTACCATCATCTCAGATGACGGCGCAAAGATTGAACGCTCAAAAGGTGTGATTACGCCCAAAGCAATTGATAATGTTAAAAATAAAACGGCTGTCAACACCAAAGATGTTAAGGCAACCAAAACGGGAGAAACAACAATGTCCGTTTATGAGCCTTCCGTATCAAAAGATGTGAAAGGTACCGAATATAACGGCGTTGAAGTCTTCCCGATTTATCAAAAAAAGAAAAAATAAATATCCGTTAACACACTAAAAGGCTGCTTTTTAAAAAAGCGGCCTTTTTTTAACTGTCATCGAAGCACGTTTTGTCTGATGCGTCAGGCTCTTACTCGTCACCACTTTGAGCGAAGTGAGATAAGGGGTCAACAAACAAACTCATCCTTATCCTTTATTGAGGCACTATGCAAAAACACTTTACAAATACCTCAACCACTCTCTTTTTGCATAACAAAAAAAGCCAATCGCGTGGCCGGTAATAAAAACCGCGTATCAATTAAATACAGGTAAAATCGTCTTTATTTTGCATCCAACGCTTTTAAGCGCTCCATCAAAACTTCTTCATTAAACAAAAGAGGTGTTGCCGGTGCAAGTCCTTGCTCTATTTTAAGACGAATCGTTTGCTGATCGACATCATCTTTATCCTGCGTCGCACTTAACGCGTGCCTCCACTGAAAACGCGCTTCGTTTTTACGACCGGCCTGCCAATAAGCATCACCTAAGTGATCAAAGACAACGGCATTAGCGGGCAAATATTCGGACGCGCGCTCAAGAACTTTCACCGCCTCATCATATTTTCCCATTTTATAAAGCGCCCAACCGAGACTGTCAATAATATGCCCGTCTTCCGAGTTTTTGCGATGCGCTTCAAAAATCATAAAAAGCGCTTCATTCGTATTAATACCACGCTCAATCCACGAATATCCGAGATAATTCAAAACAAGCGGATGCCGACCGCTCAGCTCTAAGGCATTTTTAAATGCATCTTCCGCTTCATTCCATTTTTTTTCACGTTCAAAAGATATACCCAAAGCATAATAAATCAGCCACCTGTCCGTATCGTATAAAGGTAAACCGTCAAGCGTCTTTTGATAAAAAGACACAGACTCCTCGTACCTTTCCATTGAGCGGTTTAATTCTCCCAAACGGAATGTCAACTGATTATTTTTAGGGTATTTCTTAAGCAAGTCCTCAAGAATTTTTAAGGCCTTTTCGTCTTGTTTTAACTCTGCATAATCACTTGCGGCCTTCATCTGCGCAATAAAATAAACAGGCGACCAAGCTTCAATCTTCAAATATTCATCGGTTGCTTTTTGATAGCGGTGTGCCTGCTCATACAAATCGGCAAGCGAAATCCGCGCAACTTCAAAATCCGGATTTAAGTACAAAACAAGCGCCATAAAAAGCTGAGCCGCTTCGTTTTGATAACCCCTAAAAATCGTCCCGACGTTAAACATTGCCTCGGCAAAACCTTTTTGCGGCGTATCAATATATTTTTTAAGCTTCTTTTCATCTGCATTTTTAAAGCTGTCAACCAAAGCTTCCATCATCGGCGCTTTATTATTTTGATCAGAATACTTTTGCGCCAAATCAACGATTTTTTCTTTCAAACCGGCACGCAGATAAAAATTACCGATAACCTGCAACGAACGGAACGACAAAGGCATTTTTTCATCATTGACGATATATTCGTAATCTTGCAAAACACCGTCTTTATCATCATCAAAATAATCACCGAGCATGCCGCGATGCAAATGATAAAGCGGTAACAATGATTTTTCTTTCTTTAACTTATCAAGCGTTTCAAAAGCCTCTTGCCTTTTGTTTTGAGCCGCCAGTATCCATGCCTGAAAAAGCGGCAAAATCGTATCCTTAAAAGGCTTGTCCTCAATCAAAAGAGAATGATTAAAAGCTTGGTCAAAATTATTTTGAGCCATATCTTCGGTCATCAGCACAAAAGATATCAAATTGCTTTTATCACCATTTTCATGTGCTTTTAGCGCATACTCGGCCGATTCTTTTATTCTGCCTTCCGAGGCCAACAATAAATATACGTTACTGACAAGATCTTCACTTTGCGTGCCTAAGTTAAGTGATTTGATATAATAATCAGCCGCCATATTAAAATTTTGGCGCATATGAGCCACACGCCCCGCAAGATAAGCACCATACACATTATCCGGACGTTTTTCTTGGCGGTGCGGCTCAATTTTAAATTCCTCTTGAGGCAAATCTTTAATCATTATTTTTTCGCCGCAGGAATTAAACAACCCTAAGCTCAATAAAAGTGTAATCGTATAAATCAGTTTCATAGGCAAAATCTCTTATGCTGTTTCAAGCATTATATGCCCTGATTAAATAAATTCAATAAAAAAATGCAAAAAAGCATACGCTTAAAAATTTATTATTTATACGTAATCGACACGCGGTTCTTATCTCCCGCAACAAAGTTTGCCTCTTCTATTGTGTAAATCCGGCGCCGGTCATAATCGCCTTTCAAAAGCGCATTGATATCCTGATATGTCTTAC
>CACXFX010000182.1 GCA_902767055.1 uncultured Pseudomonadota bacterium | reverse complement strand
CCGTATACTGACAATTTTCACCGCAACTGCCGCTTGATATGCTTTGTGCATTTAAGCAAAAAGGTAAAACAGCACCTAAAAGTAAAACCCATTTTTTCATACATTTTCTCCAATTATTGTTAATATTAAAAAAGCCGCACCATTGATGAGCGACGGGGAGTAGTAAAATCACATAATCCAATGACTCCGATAGCCTTTAGAAAATCCTGAACATTCGCCATCAGCTCCCCGGCTTCAAATTCGGGGATAAAGGTGTCATTTAATAAAAAAACAACACCCAAAAACAGTGTTATCTCCACTGTGGATTATGAAAAGCTTTACTAAAGCTCCGCGCCAAACTTCGGCACTTGGCGATAAAATCAATTTATCACCCTGAGATTATTAGAGCATAAAAAAAGTCCGTTGTCAAATAAAAAATAAAATCAGTTTTTCGCTTTCGGAAATCTTATTTCAAAAGTTGTCCCTTTACCGACAATACTTGAAACTTCTATTTTACCGCGATATTTATCAACAAGCGATTTAACGATTGCCAACCCCAAACCCGTTCCCTGTGCGCGGCTTGCCTGTCCCTGAGAATAAAACGGATCAAAAATATGCGGCAATTTGTCGGAAGGGATACCCGTTCCCGTATCCTGAATTTTAAGTATGACGTCATTTTTGTTTTTGTTACTCGAAATCAGCAATTTACCGCCGGACGGCATGGCTTTTATTGCATTTTGAACAAGATTTAAGACAATCATCTTAAAATCGGTCGTATTTCCGAGAATTTTATTTTCGGCTGTTTTATATTGCGTCGTTATTTTTACCCCGTTGCGTTTTGCCTCATAATCCAAAAGCGAGAGGACATCATCGACTTTATCTTTTAAGTCAAAAACTTCTTTCTTTTCGGGATCGTTACGCGCAAGATTAAGCAATCTTTCCGGAATTTCAACACTTGCAACAATTTGGTCATACACCATGCGCAAATATTTTATATCCTGCGGGCTTAATACTTTATTTTGCCCCGTATTTTCCAAAAGCGCCTCCAAAATCATACGCGTCGAGCCTAAATTATTTTTCATTTCATGCGCAACAGATGTCGCCAAAAATCCGAGCGAAGCAATTTTTTGCTGATGCGAAAAACGAATATCATCGCTTAAATCACGGATTGATTCAATAATATAAAAATTGCTTTCATTTTCTGAATTAAGCACCTTTAAGGGCGCCGCATTGACGGACAGCGGACGACCGGAAACATTTTGAATCATACTGATACTGCTTGATTTTTCGGATTTTAACTCTTTTAGCGGACAACTAAACATCCCTGCCGGACAGACTTTGTCAAACCCGTAAGCTTCATAACATTTAAGCTTTTGCCCTTCAGATGAAAATTGTTTTTGATAAGCATTGTTGTGCATAACAACATTACAATTTTGATCAATCACGCGAATACCATCCGGTATACCGTCAATCAAAGCCTGTAAAAACCGTTCGGAATTTTTGATTTCGGCAACATTGCGCTCAATACTCGAAATCATACTGTTAAACGTTGATGCCAGCGCATCAAACTCATCAAAAAAGAACTGTTTGGGCTTTGCGGATATACGATAAGAAAAATCACCTTTTGAAATTTTTTGTGTCGCCTCGGTCAATTTATTAATCGGCACAATCACCCATCGTTGCAACATCAGTCCGAGCCCCAAAACAGATATCAAACTCAGCATTGAGCTGACGCCGATAATTTTCATACCGTCAAAAAAAGCCTTGGACTGTTCATTAAAATTGCGTTGCAATTCTTCATTGATTCGCGCTTCTTGCGAAAGTTCACGCTGCTTGACGGACAAATCGTCATCCATCACCGGTGAAACTTTAATATGTATATCATTGAGCTTTCGTTGCATCGTAATATTATCGTGAAGGAGGCTCATCACATATTGGTTACGTTTTGAGACAGAATCAAAATCCGAAGAATATTTTTCCGCATAGATCAAAATAAAAATCGATAAAAACAGTGTTGCCATAATGACAAACAGCGCAAAAACAATATAAAAAATTTTTTTCTTTAAGCTCAAATACATTTTTTAGTCCTTAAATTGATGCTCATCTTCTAAATGAGCCCTGTCTATATAATGCAATTTATAGTAAGTCAGCGTATAATCAATCAAGCCGGCATAATTTGTCAGATTAGAATCCAAAACCAGTGAAAAATCCATTCGTTTACCATACAGAACACCGCCTCGTTTTCGAGCCACGGCCCGCGCCTGCCTGAAAGTTTTATAATTGACATTTGAATTAAGCTTTAATGCATAGGCTTTGATACTCTCTTCAAGGTTGTTAAAAATTTCATAGCGATAACCTTCTTCTTGATCTTCAAGCGGTTCTAACCCTTCATTTGTATACCAAAGGCGAAGCTTGAAAAGATTGTTTGCTTTAATGGCGATTCTTGATGTTCCCCAATCGGTATGCACTGCCGCAGATGCTATAACAATCGAGGGCGGTATAATATCGATTTTTTCTTTTAATTCATTGATGATATATATATATTTTCGCGTATCCTTAAAATGTGTGAAAACGTCATATTTTGAGGCCAATTGATCCAAAAAATACACATCCATGTCATCAAAATCTTTATTTTGTTCAAAGTGATACTCAAGCGCCTCAAGCATCTCTCTTTCCTGCGAAATTTCTTCATTGACTTTTAAGATAAGCGGTATCAGTATTTGCATGAAATAACGGTTGCGCAAAGTTTTGTCTTCAAACAGGGCAAAATCAGAGGGGATATTTTGTACAAATATGCGCGGATATTCATCATTCGGCAAATCGATATAACTATCATAGCCTAAATCATTAAACATCTTTTTTAAGCCGTCTGTGGTATAATTTTTAAGATATAATCCCGTTTGGTCAATCTTAAAAGCGGGGCGTTCTGCCGATGCGTTAAAACTAAAAAACAATAAAAAGGCCGCCAAATATTTTAACATTTAAACCTCCTTTTGTACACAAACCACCTGCGGTAAATATTTTTTTATTGTGTGCTCAATAACGTTTTTAAGTGTTTGGTCGGCATGCGGGCAACCTTTGCAATGCCCTTCAAAACGAACACTTAAAACCCCATCATTGAAATCAATTATCTCAATATTTCCGCCGTCACGGATTAAAAACGGACGAATCCGTGCCTCAACCAAAGCCTCTATTTTTTCTAAACAAAGCGCTTCATTTTTTGCTTCTGTGATATGTAAATCTTCTAAAAAAGCCATAATCAAAGGCGCAAATTTATCAAAATCCGCCTCATCTTTTTTTTCAACAAAAAGCATATCGGGCAACAATAAAACACGCTTTAAAGGCGCCATCGCAAAAACATTTTGCAAAAAATCATTTTGTGTTTTTGTTTGAGAATCGGCATAAAGTGAAAATCCCTCTTTCAAAAGAGGCTTATTTGTATAGAAATTCATGACATTCGGATTTTGCGTTTTTTCAATTTCAATCATGCTTTAAGCCTTTTTTTTCAAAAACATTTTCATTATTTCTTTGATATCTAAGATATGCAAAATAAAAGCAAAAATCAAGAAAGTTGTCAACCCGCTTGCACCCAAAAAGCCAAACAAACATAATTTAATTAAAAACGGTAATTTCAGCCAATCGCCGAATACCATGTCAAACCCGTTTTCAAGCGACGACACGGCAAGCCCCATTAAAATCGAGACACCAATGATTTTAATGATTTGAATAACAAGCGGTTTTGAAAAACACCAAAAACCGCGTTTTTTTAAGCCGTAAATGTACTGCCCAAGCGATACAAATGCCGCAATGGTTGTAGCGGAGGCAATACCGACATGCCCGAATTGAAACATCAAAATCAAATTAAAGCAAAAATTGACAGCAAAAACAACAGCGCTGAATTTAACCGGCGTGACAGTGTCACCACGGGCAAAAAAGTTAGGCATTAAAGCTTTGACCATCACATAACACGGCAATCCGACGGCATAAGCAATCAAGGCATAAGATGTTTTAATACTGTCCGCATTTGAAAACTTACCGTGTTCAAATAAAATATTAATCATCGGATAGGCGAGCACCATCATCAACACCGCAGCCGGAAATGACAATAATGCGGCGTAAAAAACAGCCTTGTCCTGTGTTGCCTTACTCTCAATAATATCCCCCGATTTAAGCTGTTTTGATAAAATGGGCAAAAGCGCAACACTGATGGCTGCTCCCACCACACCCAAAGGCAGTTGCTCCAATCTGTTGGCATAATAAAGCCATGAAATTGCACCCGTACCGACAAGCGAAACAAGAATCGTATCAAGCACCATATTGATTTGATAAATTCCGGCACCGACCACCCCCGGTGCAATTTTCTTAAACAAAGTCTTAATTTCGGGATTTTTCAAAATTTTATGTATATGAACAAAAGGCCTGACCTTAACGTCAATTTTATGAAGTGCGAATCGAAGCCATAAAATTTCAAAAATTCCGGACAAAGTAATGCCGATGGCAAAACCGTAAGCCGGTATCGGCATAAACGGCACAATGACAAATGCCGATGAAATCATTGTCAAATTTAAGATAATCGGCGCCGTCGCCGGTGCGGCAAATTTTTCAAACGAATTTAAAATGCCGGCCTGAAAAGAAACGATTGAAATAAAAAGCAAAAACACAAATGTGATACGACAAAGCGTTGTCGCAAGCTCAATTTTTGCAGGATCAGAGGCAAAACCGGGAGCCAAAACAGTTACAACATAGGGCATTAAAAGCTCAAAAATCAGCACAAATATCAAAAGAAAGAAAAATAAAACGGATAAGGCTTCAGATGCAAAAAAAACAGACTTTTTCTTACCCTCCGAAATTAATTTTTGCGAAAAAAGCGGTACAAACGCGCTTGTAAAAGCCCCTTCTGCAAAAAGACTGCGAAACAGATTTGGCAATTTAAAAGAAACAAAAAATGCATCCGAGGCCATACCGGCGCCCAAAACATCGGCCAAAACCATATCACGGACAAAACCCGTGATTCGACTTAAAAACGTAAAACCGCCGAAAGTGGCGACAGATTTAAACAATGACATTTTTCATTCCATCTTTAATCGTTATTCTTTGGCAAAATTTTATGCATAAATACTTATTTTTTTATTAAGCAAAAAATTTTGCACAAAAATTTCAAAAAAATTTAAAAAATGTATTGACAAAATGTTTTTTT
>CACXFX010000181.1 GCA_902767055.1 uncultured Pseudomonadota bacterium | reverse complement strand
TGACAAATTTTATGCAAACGGTAAATGGTATGACAGCCTAAATGACATGAACAAAGGCCGATACAATGTCAAACGCATCTATACCATTGATGAGGCATCTAAGGTTGCCGGCGAGAAAAATACGGTTAAGATTAAGTATCGCTAAAATTAATCCATCGGTTTGAGGTTTAGGACTTCTTGGCGGGCGCGTTTATCGACGCGTTCGTTTTCTTCGCATCCGGCATGACCCTTGACCCATACCCAGCGAATTTCGTGGTTTTGTGTTAAGGCATCGAGTGCCATCCACAAATCGACATTTTTAACATCTTGTTTTTTGTTTGCGGTTTTAAAGCCGTTTTTCTTCCAGTTTTGAAGCCATTCGGTCACGCCGTTCATCACATATTTGCTGTCGGTGTAAAGCGTAATGTTGCAATGTGTTTTTAAGGCATTTAAGGCCTCAATGACGGCCATCAGTTCCATACGATTGTTGGTGGTCATCAAATCACCGCCGGAAATCTCTTTTTCTTGGCCTTTGCATTTTAAAAGAGCTGCCCAACCGCCGACCCCCGGATTGCCCGAGCAAGCGCCGTCAGTAAATATTTCAACACGCGGTGTCATTTTAAGCTCTCCTTAAAAATGAGGTGAAAAATTCATGAAGCAAAACGTCTTTTTCATCTTCGGCCTTGAGGGCTTTGGCGACAAATGAACGCAATTGATTTTTGGTCATAAAAATTCTGAAATCTTTCGGTGTGGCGTTTTCGGCGCCGATCACGCCGTTGATGCAAAAATCACTGTCCGCAAATTCGGATAAAATAATCTGCATTGTCGTAAATTTTAATTTTGCACGTGGCGGCAGGCGCATCTCAGGTTTTGTTATCAAATTAAGGTGTCCCAAAATGGAAGATATCGAATCCATTTGATTATAGCCGATAAAGCGCACTTTGTTATATTCGCCGCCCGAGCTTTCGGTCGTCGAAGAAAAATAAAGTTCCTTGGCAATGGCGTTGCTTTTGTTGTCGGCAATAATCGAAAAACTGATTTTGACATACTTTTCGGGCGGATTGTCTATCGTTTTGGGATAGAGCATATCTTCATCAATATTTTCTAAGATATCAAGTGTTTTATCCTCAATCAAAAGTTCAATATTCGGCTGGGGGCGTTTGCCGAACATGCCGGCAATAACGGCGTACGGTGCCGGCACATTGTTTGAGCCGGAGCGGATATAAATCGTGGAATTGGAAGTTGTCATCAAAGGTGTAATTTCTGATTTCGGGATATATGTTGCAACATATCCGTTGCCGTCTTTGTCGCTGCTGATAATATGGTTTCTGACCCCGTTATGGCTCGGAATGGTGCAACCCGAAATTGCGTTTTCAAGCCAGCTTAAAAAACGGTGCACGTTTTGCACTTTGACTTTGGCCTGTGCGACATCGCCGATTTCGACATCACGTGCGCACTCAACACCCCATATAATCACGCCGCCTTCGGAATTGCCAAAGCCGGAAATGGCCTTTGCAAGGTTACGGCGGTCATCTTTATGCAATGTCTTAAAATTTTTTCCGTCCGAAACGGCTTGTTTGAAATCTAAAAAGAGTTCTTCGGTTTGGCGATTTATGATGAACTCATCGAGGGCATCTTCTCCGAAATAAATCAGTTTTTGAAAAATATCTTCGGCACGTGACATTTTGATTTTCCTTTTTTAAATTTGAAGTAAATTTTGAACCTCATCATAGCTCGGATATTTTTTCAAATTGCCGAGCAGGGCATAAGTCGGATCAGATGAAAACAGAAGTTGAGCGGCTTTTTGAATGTCATCTTTTGTGACGGCATCAATACGGGAAATGACTTCATCGGTCGGAATAATACGACCGTGTATCAAATATTGGCGCGCCATAACCTCGGCCGTTGAAGAAGAGCTTTCAAGTGCCATCAACATACTGGCTTTAAGCTGTGTTTTGGCTCTTGAAAGTTCTTTGTCCGAAACTTTTTCATCGGTTATTTTTTTGATTTCATCGGTCATAACCGGCATTAAAGTTTTAAGCTCATCAGCACTTGTGCCGGCATAAATCCCGAATAATCCGGATTTGGTGTGTGAATTTGTGAAACTGTAAACCGTGTAAACAAGGCCGCGTTTTTCTCTGACTTCTTGAAATAATCTTGAAGACATCGAGCCCCCGAAAATGGTCGAAAAGACAGTGACGGGGTAGTACATCGGATTTTTGTATTCTATGCCGTTAAAGCCAAGTAAAACGTGCGCTTGTTCAATATCTCTTTGTTCAATGCAAAATCCGCCGGTGTATGTTTGTTTTTCATCCTTAAAATCGGTTTTATTGTGGTATGTACCCAGCCGGTCGTCAACCATTTTAACAAAGGCTTCGTGATCGATATTTCCGACTGCAACAACAATCATATTGTCGGCGCCGTAATGGGTTTTCATATATGCGCGCATTTGAGAAGCATCAAATGATCGCACCGTTTCGGCCGGGCCTAAAATCGTGCGTCCTAAGGGCAGATTTTCAAAGGCTTTTTCTTGAAAATAATCAAAAATTGCATCGTCAGGCGTATCGATGCTTTGTTTAATCTCTTGAACAACGACTTCTTTTTCTTTTTTCATCTCTTCAGCATCAAATGTCGGGGAGGTGATAAAATCGGCAATCACATCAATTGCCAACTCGACATCCGATTTGAGCATTTTGGCGTAAAAGGCCGTAAATTCACGCGAGGTGTAGGCGTTTGTTTGGCCGCCGACGTTTTCAATATCTTCGGAAATGGCTAAAGCATCACGTTTTTTTGTGCCTTTGAAGACCATATGCTCAATAAAATGCGAGATGCCGTTAACATCTTTTGTTTCGTAAGCCGAGCCGGTGTTAACCCAAATACCGAGCGAAACCGTTTCGGTCTCGGGGCGCCGGCTTGTGATGATGTTTAAGCCGTTTTTTAAGGTTGTTTTATTATATTTCATATCAGTCCTATTTAAAATCTCAATTGACACTATTATATCGCTGATATAAGATAAATCAACATAAATTAAAGTCAAAAAAGGAGATTATAAACATGAAAAAGAACCCGAGATTTGCCATTGTTTTGTCAGGATGCGGTCGTGCGGACGGCTCGGAAATACATGAAGCGACGTGCGCAATGCTGTCGATTGATTGTTTAGGTTCGACCTATCAATGTTTTGCCCCGAATATCAATCAGGCAATGGTTGTTAATCATATCACGGGTGAGTTGATGGATGAAGAGCGCAATGTGCTTATCGAATCGGCGCGATTGGCAAGGGGAAATATTTTGCCTTTACGGGATTTTAACGTCAAAGATTTTGATGCAATTGTTTTTCCGGGCGGATTGGGCGCGGTGACCAATTGGTGCGATTTTAAGATTGCGGGGGTCAATTGTGATGTTGATGCCTCTGTTCAAAAAGCAATTGTTGACAGCCAAAAAAACGGTGTTGTTATCGGGGCAATGTGTATTGCACCCGTTGTGATTGCCAAAGTTTTGGGAAATATCGGCGTGCACGTGACCATCGGCAACGATAAGAATGTTGCAAATGCCATTTTACGCACCGGTGCCATTCATGAAGACAGGGGTGTTACAGAAGTTTGCGTCGACGAAATCAGAAAAGTTGTGACAACGCCGGCTTATATGCTCGCCTCTTCAATCAAAGAAGTGTGCGAAGGCGCCGATAATATGATTAAAGCAATGATCAAGCTGATAGAAAAATAATTTTAACGGTACTTTATCGAAATGCGGTTTTTGGCGCCTGTCACTTGATTTGCTTCATCAAGGGTGTAGATGCGTTTGCCTTTATAAGTTTTTAAGTTGCCATCCCGATAAATTGCAAAACTGCCGTCAGATGCCCATTGATACGTGTCAACGGAGCCGTCGTTGTTGTTGATATAAAGCGTTGCTTTTTCTTTTATGGGGTAAATTGCTCCTTGCCAATAAAATCCCATATTCGGATTATTAAAGTATTCTTCGCATTTTGAGCGGCTGGCCTCAGAGCAATAAATATTTGGCACGCCAGAGAAAGCACGAGTTTGAGCACCGTGAACATATGGTTTTTCACTTTCTATATCAGGAACAGACCATATTGAATCGGGCAGAATAAGGTTTTCTATCGCCGATCCGTTAAAAACATTTGTGTCCATTTGTTCTACCCCCTCGGGAAGGTTAATGCTTGTCAAATTCTGATTGTCGTTAAAAGCGCCTGAACCAATATGTTTAAGCTGAGAGTTTTCTTCAAAAGTCACACTTGTTAAGGCGTTGATACTTTGTACGCCACCCATACCGATTTTTTCAACCGATGCAGGGATGGTGATATCCGTTATTTGTGTACCATGAAAAGCATATTCACCGATGGATTTAATACCGCCGGACATCTCAACGCTTTCAATATCGTTACCCCAAGGGCGGACAGGAAATGACGGGTCGGAGTATATACTTCCATAAAAATCCGCCATATATCCGTCACCGATAATTGTCAGTTTTTTTGTATCGGTGTCTAAACGAGCTGTGCAATTGTCAGAGGCTGTTTTGCCGCAATCCCAACAATTGTTGTCCAAGTCATCCCCGCAGGTGTTGGCGGCGTATGCGTTAAAGCTTAAGATTAAGCTTAAAATAAAAGTTAGTTTTTTCATAGGTTTTCTCCAAGAAAGAATGTTGATAAATTGTTTATCACCCCCTCCGTGCCTCTTCTAGAAACGCTTAAGGCGTTTCGTCGGTCACTTGTTTGTTAAGCTCGCAGCAGTCGCTTTTCGCTCCTTTGCTTGCTAAACAAACTGCGCCTCTTGCGGTGAAAATATCCATTACGGGATATTTTCATCCTCGAGCC
>CACXFX010000180.1 GCA_902767055.1 uncultured Pseudomonadota bacterium | reverse complement strand
TTTTTTCATGTTTTTCTCCTTTAATTTGCATTAAATAAAAAAATTTCCGTTTACATAATCAAAACGGAAGAGGAGTTAAGAGAACTGCCGAAATACAGTCGCCTTTATTCGAGCAAAATCTGCCTTATATCAAGCACTCCTCTTAAAAAGGAGTTTATATTTCGGATGTGTCTCTTAAACACCGCAACCATCTCGGTTACATTTTTATTAAAGCATATCAAACACCAAATGTCAAATAAAAAAAACACCGTTTATAAAAAAACGGCGTTTTTCAAACATCAGTGAATTTTTTTTACAAATCGGCGATAACATCCATGCTGACGATGATATCCGGATCAGCCACACTGCCGTTATAGCCACCGCCTTTTTTGATGTTGTCGACGTATTCCATACCCGAGGTGACTTCGCCCCAAACGGTGTATTGTCCGTTAAGCCACGGAGCATCGGCAAAACAAATAAAGAATTGGCTGTCGGCCGAATCGGGATCCATCGCACGCGCCATAGAAACTGTGCCGCGTTTATGCGGTTTTGTATTAAATTCCGCCTTCAATTTTTTGCCCGAGCCGCCCGTGCCCGTGCCCAAAGGACAACCCGTTTGCGCCATAAAGCCTTCAATCACGCGATGAAATTTAAGCCCGTTATAAAAGCCCTGACGGACAAGCTCTTTAATCCTTTGGACATGACGAGGGGCTGCATCTTCAAACATTTCAATGATGACATCGCCGTCTTTTAACTTCAAAACAAGGGAATTTTCAGGGTCTTTAACCTTGTACGAATGTTTGATTTTTTTGGCGCGCGTGTCACTCATCTCAAGCTTTTTAGCCTCATGTGAGGCAATGTTTTTGGTTTGCGCTTTGCCCAAATTTTTTGTTTCGGATTTTTTTAATAGTTCTGACATATTTTTTCTCCAAAAAATAAACTCTGATTTTTATTTAGTTTTGATTTAAGATAAAATCAACCCTTTGTTCGGGGGTCAAATCAAAAGGATAATGCTTTTGAGCGTTTTTCATCGCTTTTTTTAAGCCCAAAGAATTGGCAATTTGTATGGCAAGCCCGGGGCGTGCATTAAGCTCAAGCATCATCGGGCCCTTGTCTTTGTCCAAAACAATGTCGGCACCAAGATAACCGAGCCCCGTCATTTCATAAGCTTTGGCGGCAATCAAAAGATGTTCACGCCAAAAGGGAACTTTGAGCTCTTTTAAATCAGCTTTTGTGTCAGGGTGAATAAAAATCGGCTTGTTATGCTGAACGGCTGTTAAAGTTTGCCCTGTCCTAACATCAAGACCGACACCGACCGCACCTTGGTGCAAATTGGCTCTGCCGCCTGATTCTTTGGTGGCCAAACGCGTCATGGCCATAATCGGATAGCCTTTATAAACAATCATGCGCACATCGGGAACGCCCTGATAACTGAATTTTTCAAAAATATTGCTGAAATGAACCATCTCTTCAATCAACGCAACATCGTATCTTCCGCCCAAACTGTACAATCCGCTTAAAATATTTGAGATATGCTGATAAACATCCATATAGCTCAAAGTTTTTTCAGAGGCGGTTATAAATTTTTCATCATCGAAACTTTTGATGACCAAAACACCTTTTCCGCCGCTGCCGTGTGCCGGTTTGATGACAAATTCATGCAGGCCTTTGACCATTTGCACAAAATTTCTAACTTGGTGCTGGTATTCGATAATACCGATTTTTTTTGTGGTATTAATGCCTGCTTTGACGGCCAGTTCTTTGGTTTTGACTTTATCATCGACAAGGGGATAAAGCCTGCGTTTGTTGCATTTTGAAATAACGGTATAGTTTCGGGCATTCATCCCTAAAATGCCCATTGCTTTTAATTTTTTGGCAATCTTAAAGAGAGCAAACATTTATTTGTCCTTTACCAAAGGATAAAAACGTTTAATCTCGGTCAAGCGGTAGCCGGTATATGTACCGAGTAACATCACAACAAACAAAATCACCAAATTGATTTCGTTAAAAGCAAAAGTGATATGGCGGATAACCTCACTTTTAATCACAAAATAGGTCGCAATGGCGGTAAGAAGCGTATAAAAAGATTCCGTTAAGGCGTTTTTCGGTCCTTCTTCTTCATACGTAATCGAAACGCGTTCAATAATCCATGCGGTGATAATTATCGGGAAAAATACCGCCGTCATCGTGGTTTCAAATCCGTAGTGATAGCCGACAACCGTCAAGGCCTGAATAATCAAAATTACAAAAATCACAACCGCCGAAATGCGCGGCACCAAAAGCAAATTAAGTTTTGAAAGCAAGCCTCTTAAAACAAGCCCGACACCGACAATCAAAGAAAAGCATATAATACCGGTCGTAAATCCCGTTTCGACGAGCGACATCGCAATCAGCATCGGGGTGAATGTGCCCATCGTCGGCACACCGATAACGTTCCGCATCAAAACAACGACCAAAATCCCCAAAGGAAAGACCATCAGCCATTTTAAGATATTTTGTGCCCAGAGCGGCAAGGCATATACCGAAAACGTGAAGAAA
>CACXFX010000179.1 GCA_902767055.1 uncultured Pseudomonadota bacterium | reverse complement strand
TGCAGCAAAAATTAGAGCAAAACCAACGTTGTCCTCTATGCCCTTTATTTAAGGTTATTTTGAATACGGATCAAACAATGGCAAGCCATGCGTATAGTGCGCTTGCCAAGAGTTTTCGAAACGTTATCATTATGGTACTTGCTTTATTTATCGCCTACAAAACGTTAATATCGGTCAGCGCAATGACCAAACAGGATGTCGGTAAATATTTAGGTGAAATCACGGTTCAATCTTTCAAAGTTCTGGTCGCGGCACTTTTGTTGTCAAACCCGGATTACATTTATCATTACGTCGTTAATCCTTTAATCAAAGCCGGCCTTGAGTTCGGCCTTTCGATGTTTTTTGATAATGCCACGACTTTAATGAAAGAAGCAAGAGAAAGTGACCTGTTTGGTATCTATGGCGATTTTAGGAGCGGTGTTATTTCAAAAGATGTTCTTTCTGATGTTTTATCGACAGTTATATTATTTTCCAAAGAGGCAGCCACTTTGCCAAGCATCGGCGGAACTTTGATATGTGTATCCGTCAACGAGGCTTCACCGGCATTGCATTTACCGCATATTCCGATGTTTATAGAGGGTCTGCTTTGTTTGGGCTTTGGTTGGGCAATTGCATTTGCATGCTGTTTTTATCTTTTAGATTCGGCCGTGCGTTTCGGTATCTTTTGCACGCTTCTGCCGTTTTTGATTGCATCGTGGCCGTTTAAGGTGACACTCAATTATACTAAACAGGGGTGGGATATTTTCATCAATGTGATTTTCAATTTTATCATGATGGGATTGATTATCTGCTTATCCTTACAATTAATCTTGCAAGCCCTGATGGGCGACAGTCAGATAGATTTGTCTCAGGCTCGCTCACCTGAAGAACTTGAACTGCTTAAACATATGGCTGAACTCAATCCTCAAGATCAATTGACAGCAGCCTTAAACGGCAACAATGTTGAAGTTGTCAAACAACTTCTTGATTTGAGCGGTATCAAGTTTTTAATTCTTGTCGCCTGCTGTATTTTTGCCTTTAAGCTTGTCGGTCAGGTCAACGACTTAGCACAGAATATTTCCGGCACTTCCGGTGGTGAAAATATCGGTGGCAAACTCGGCGGTTTGGCCGCACAAGGCATCGAACGCGGTGCGGGAATGGCTAAAAATGCTGCCATCGGCAGAAAAGGCGATGACGGACATCGCCATGGCGGCCTGTTATCCGGTGTTGCTAACGGTCTCCACGATAGAAAAGAAAGATTTCAAAACCGCGTTGCCGCACGTATAGCCGGTGCAAATCGCCGCAACCCGAACAACGGCAACCAAAACCAAAACCAAAACCAAAATCAGAACCAGAATCAAAACCAGAACCAGAATCAAAACCAGAATCAACAACAACCTGATAATACGGCAAATGATTCATCAACACAAAATTATGCCGAGGACACATCATCGTGGGATTAAAAAAGAAGATTTGAAATGATAAAACGTTATGCTGACATATTCAAATTCTTAAAAACGATGCTTTGTATCGTACTCGTTGCACTCTGTCTTTGTGCTTGCGGTTCCAGTAAAGGTGATATCAATGTTATGGAAATTGAAGGAGAAGAAAGCGATCTTGACCTCGAAGATACGGTTCAGGAACAGCAACGTTCCTGCTGGCAGGCACAGTTTTTGGATATGTTTTATCAGGCGATGGCTGATTCGTCCCTCAAAGCTTATCCGAAAGTCACCTCAAGCGCAATGCCTTTTATTATGGTTGCTTTTGCCGTATGGCTTTCACTACGCCTTTTAAAACATGTGTCATCGGTGGTTGAAGAAAGTTCGGCCGAGGTTTGGACAGAAGTTGCAAAAATGGCCTTTACCTGTCTTTGTTGCGGTTTACTTGCTTCGTCGACAGCTTTCTTGCTCTTTGCTTTAAATAAGTTGATTTTTCCGATTTACTATGCTTTTTTGGAATATGGCTCTCTTATCTTAAACACGATGACGACGGGAGGCGACATCAACAGCCCCGGTGTTTATTTGGGAGATCCGGAAGGTAATAAAGGCGTTTGCCTGATTTACCAAAATTCTCTTGTTTGCAAAGCCCCTAAGCTTGAAGACGTGACAATGAATCATTTTCCGACAGGTCCCTCAGAGATGATGCAATGCTTAACTTGTGCGGTCAGTGACCGGTTGCAACTCGGTTTTGCTTTGGCCAAACAAATGATGTCTTCGATTAATTTTTCGGGTATAATATGCGGCATCATCATTTACGCCATCTTCTTAATCGTTAAAATTGCATTTGTGTTTTATATCGTGGACAGTATTTTCAGAATGAATATTATGATTATCTTACTGCCGTGTTTGATTTTGGCTTATCCGTTCAAATTTTCTCGAAAATGGACAAAGACCGGCTTTTTGATGGCGATTAATTCCGCGGCAATTATGGCTTTTATGGCCCTTATTTCCGCAATTGCAATGCTTGCGATGCAAATCATCATTGAAAATAATGCCGATACAGTCGGTAATCGCGGTTTATATCAAGAATTTGGTACGGTATCACTAACGCTTGTCTTAATTTCATTTATGGTCTTAAAAAGCATTTCGACGGCTGTGACACTTGCCAACTCTTTTGTCGGCGGTGGCGGCTCGACGGATTTCCAAAAGAAAATTGCTAAAATGGGAGCATGGCTCGGTAAAAAAGCTTTTTCATTTGTCACATTCGGTATCGGTAAATTACTCACAAAATCATCGGTGGGGCAAAACTTAAAAGAACGACGCGATAAAATCAGAAAAAAAATGAGAGAGCTCGCGGGGAGATAAGATGATGATAAACAAAATTTTCTTTTCTTTCTTTGCTTGCGTCGGCGTCTTTTTCGCATTCATGACCTGCGCACACGCTGAACTGACAGCCAAAACCGTTGTTTGCGGAGATACACAATCTTGCAATTTGGATACACATAGCTGTTATCTTTGTAAAAAAACAAGTCAAACTCTGACAGGATATACAGGCGAGAATAATATACCTGTATATTCTTATTCCTCAAGTGAGAGCTATTATTGCACACCGAAAGAAACACCACCTCAAGGAAAAGGAACTTGCACTAACATGCCGAATGGTGGAACCGAAACGCACTCATCAACAAATGATGGCCTTATTAGAACAACTATTACAAGAAATAGTTGTAAAACTCAGTATTTTAAGCAAAAATATGAGCCTTGTTATCCGTGTGAAGTGATTATCGTACTTTTCAGTGCCTTTTTAACGGCGGCAAGCGCGGCT
>CACXFX010000178.1 GCA_902767055.1 uncultured Pseudomonadota bacterium | reverse complement strand
CATCCGGCTAACGCCGGAGGTATCTCCGTTCCCTCCAAGCTGCGCTTGCCAATCCGACTGAAAGTCGGCTTGGAATTCGCTTTCCACTGGCTGACGCCAGTGGTTTGCGCATTTGATGTTATCAAAAACCTTTACCGCCTCGGCTAAAAAATCGGGGCGGTTTTTTACATTTATTTGATGCTTTTGGATAAAGAATAAAAAAATCAAAAAAATATTTAAAAAGTACTTGATTTTTGCTGATAAAGGTTGTATAAAACGCGCGAATTAGAAGGTATTATTCTTTGAATGCGACGGAGTTTGGTCTTATTTTCCTAGGGGTTCCGTCGATTCGCCTTAAAATAAAAAAAACGTTTTTAATAACCCTCTGCAGGCGGGGTTCGGGCAAAAAAAGGTCGCTCCTTTTGATAAGTTCCGACGGTATTGTCGCAGAATTTTACTTGAAATATAAAGGAATAAAATCACATGAAAGAATCTTATACGAGCAAAAAACGTGTAAGGAAAAACTTTGGTAAAATTGATGCCGTTATCGATATGCCAAGTTTGATTGAAGTTCAAACAGGTTCGTACTCAAGTTTTATCAACAATGTTGAGATGGATGGCAGCCATTGCGAATTCGGTTTGGAAGAAGTCTTCAAATCAGTTTTTCCGATCAGCGATTTTGCCGGCAATGGTGAACTTGAATTTGTTAAATATGAACTCGAAGAACCGAAATATGACGTTGATGAATGTTTGCGCCGCGATTTGACTTATTCGGCGCCGGTCAAAGCAACGTTGAGATTGGTTGTGTTTGATGTCGATGAGGCAACCGGTTCAAAATCTATTCACGATATTAAAGAACAGGAAGTTTATATGGGTGATCTGCCGTTGATGACAGACCGCGGTACTTTTATTTTTAACGGTACGGAACGCGTTGTTGTGTCACAAATGCACAGATCTCCGGGTGTGTTCTTTGACAGCGATCAGGGTAAAACAACCAATACGGGTAAGCTCCTTTTTGCTGCACGTATTATTCCGTATCGCGGATCTTGGCTCGATTTTGAGTTTGATGCAAAAGACATTTTGTATGCACGTATCGACCGTCGTCGTAAGTTGCCTTTAACATCGCTCTTATACTCTTTATATTCTAAGGAAACGATGGATAGAATCGCAAAAGGCGAAGATGTGCCCGATGAAGAATTAAAAGGCATGGATAAAGAAGAAATCCTGAGCTATTTCTATGAAGCAGATACGTATACAGCATCAAAGAAAGGCTGGAAAGTCAGCTTTAATGCCGAGCACATGAAGGGTGTGCGCTTTGATTTTGACCTTGTTGATGCCAAAACAGGTAAAGTCGTTTGGGAAGCAAACAAAAAATTGACGCCGAGAATGGCTAAAAAACTTGCTGAAGACGGCTTGGAAAGCTATCTTGTCGATGATGTTCGTTTGTATGGCAAATATTTGGCTAAAGCCGTTGTTGATAAGAAAACGGGTGAAATCATTGCTGATGCTGGTGCTGAATTAAATGAAGAAGTTTTGGGTAAAATCAAAGATGCCAAAATCAATGAGCTTCAAATTTTGTTTATTGATGGTATCAATGTCGGACCTTATATCCGAAATACCTTGGAAGTGGATAAAAATCACTGCCGTGAAGAAGCGCTTTTGGATATTTATCGCGTGATGCGCCCCGGTGAACCGGCCACATTAGATGCGTCGCATCAACTTTTCAAAGCACTGTTTTTTGACAACGAGCGTTATGATTTGTCATCTGTCGGTCGTGTGAAGATGAATCATGCTTTGGACATTGATTTTAACGATGCGCCGGACACATGTCGCGTTTTGCGTAAAGATGATATTTTGCGCATTGTCAAACACTTGATTGATTTGCGCGACGGCAAAGGTGAGCCTGATGATATTGACCACTTGGGTAATCGTCGTGTTCGCAGTGTCGGTGAATTGATGGAAAATCAATATCGTATGGGACTCTTGAGAATGGAGCGTGCCATCAGAGAAAAAATGGGCGCAGAAGTTTTGAACAATGTGAAGCCTCAGGATTTGGTCAACGCAAAACCGATTGCGGCTGTGGTCAGAGAATTTTTCGGTTCTTCACAATTATCACAATTTATGGACCAGAACAACCCGTTGTCGGAAATCACGCATAAACGTCGTTTGTCTGCATTAGGCCCCGGTGGTTTATCAAGAGAACGTGCCGGTATTGAAGTTCGTGACGTGCATCCGACACACTATGGTCGTATCTGCCCGATTGAAACACCGGAAGGTCCGAACATCGGTTTGATCAACTCACTTGCAACGTACGCTCGCATCAATAAATACGGTTTTATCGAATGCCCGTATCGTAAGGTTGTGAATGGTGTCGTGACAAAAGATGTTGTTTATCTCTCGGCTGATGAAGAAGGTAAAGTGATTATTGCCGAAGCTAATGCTAAAGTCAAAGATGACGGACATTTTGAACATGATATGATTACCTGCCGTAAAAACGGTGAGGTTTTGTTTGCAAAGCCTGAAGAAATTAATTATATCGACGTTTCGCCGAAACAACTCGTTTCTGTCGCAACGGCGCTTATTCCGTTTTTGGAAAACGACGACGCAAACCGTGCTTTGATGGGTTCAAACATGCAACGTCAAGGTGTGCCTCTTTTAAGAAATGAAGCGCCTTTGGTCGGTACCGGTATTGAAGCAACGGTTGCAAAAGATTCAGGTGCAACGCTTGTCGCCAAATATGACGGTATTGTCGATTCTGTCGATGCAAATCGTATCGTTATCAGATCAGATGATAAACATGCAAGCAATGTCGGTGTTGAAATTTACAGACTTCAAAAATTCCGCCGTTCAAACCAAAATACATGCATTAACCAAGTGCCGCTTGTCAAAGTCGGTGACAAAATTAAAGCCGGTGATATCATCGCTGACGGTCCGTGTACCGATTTAGGTGAACTTGCGCTCGGTAAGAACGTCTTGGTGGCCTTTATGCCTTGGAACGGTTTGAACTATGAGGATGCTATTTTGCTCTCAGAGCGTATTTCACGTGATGATGTGTTGACTTCACTCCATATTGAAGAATTTGAAGTGATGGCTCGTGATACAAAGCTTGGTGCGGAGGAAATTACGCGTGATATTCCAAACGTCGGTGAAGAAGCATTGCGCAACCTTGATGAGGCCGGTATCGTTTATATCGGTGCTGAAGTTAAGGCCGGTGATATTTTGGTCGGTAAAGTTACCCCGAAAGGTGAATCACCTGTCACGCCGGAAGAAAAATTGCTTCGCGCCATCTTCGGTGAAAAAGCCTCTGATGTCAGAGATACTTCGCTTCGTGTTCAACCCGGTATCGAAGGTGTTGTGGTTGATGTTCAGGTCTTTTCACGCCGCGGTATCGAAAAAGATGAGCGTGCTCTTTCAATTGAACAGGAAGAAATTTCGCACTTGGCAAAAGACCGTGATGATGAAATTGCAATTGTTCGCCGCAGCTTTGATGCACGTTTGAAGGCAATGCTTATTGACCAAACCACGGTTGATGCACCCAAAGAAATCGGTAAAAAAGTCAAATTAACAGCCGAAATTTTGGATTCCGTTCCGTCGGCATTATGGCGTAAAATTGCCGTTAAAGATGAAAAAGTGATGCGTGAAATCGAAGAATTTACGGCTGCTTTTGATGCCAGAGTTGCTAAAATTCACGCGCATTTTGAAAACAAAGTTGAAAAAGTTCAGCGCGGTGATGATTTGTTGCCGGGTGTGATGAAGATGGTTAAAGTCTTTATTGCGACAAAGCGTAAGATGCAAACCGGTGATAAAATGGCCGGTCGTCACGGTAACAAAGGTACCGTTTCACGCGTTTTACCGTTGCAAGATATGCCTTATATGGAAGATGGTACCCCTGTCGATATCGTCTTAAACCCGCTTGGCGTGCCGAGCCGTATGAATGTGGGACAAATTTTGGAAACACACCTCGGTTGGGCGGCTAAAGAGCTCGGTAAGCAATTAAACGAACTTTGCGAACAGTATAAAAAAGGTGAAAAGACGCTTGAAGATTTGAATAATCGCTTAAAAGAAATTTATGGCGAAAAACAATATAAAGCTGAAATTGCACCTTTAAATAAAGCCGAAAAGATGGAGCTTGTTTCACACTTAAAAGACGGTATTCCGATGGCAACGCCGGTCTTTGACGGTGCAACAGGTGATGATATCAACCGCATGCTTGAAATGGCCGGTCTTCCGACATCTGGTCAGATTGACCTCTATGACGGCAGAACGGGTGAAAAATTTGACCGTAAAGTGACTGTTGGTATTATCTATATGATTAAACTTCACCACATTGTTGATGAAAAGATGCACGCTCGCTCGGTTGGCCCGTACAGCTTGGTGACACAGCAACCTTTGGGCGGTAAAGCACAATTTGGTGGTCAACGTTTCGGTGAAATGGAAGTGTGGGCTTTGCAAGCATATGGCGCGGCTTATACTTTGCAAGAAATGCTTACTGTCAAATCTGATGATGTTTCGGGTCGTACAAAGGTCTATGAATCAATCATCAGAGGCGAAGATACATTTAATACCGGCGTGCCGGAGTCATTTAACGTTTTGGTCAAAGAAATTAAATCTTTGTGCCTCAATGTCGAAATGTTGAACGAAGAAGTTTAAGTTTAATAGGAGAATATACTTATGAATGATGTCATGAAATTTTTTGCCCAACAAACGGCAGAATCAGAAGAATCGTTTGATGAAATCAAAATCTCGATCGCTTCTCCGGAACAGATTCGTTCTTGGTCATACGGTGAGGTTAAAAAACCTGAAACGATTAACTATCGTACTTTCAAACCTGAAAAAGACGGTTTGTTCTGTGCTCGTATTTTTGGTCCGGTAAAGGATTATGAATGCTTGTGCGGTAAGTATAAGCGTATGAAATATCGCGGTATTGTCTGCGAAAAATGCGGTGTTGAAGTGACTTTATCTAAAGTGCGTCGTGAACGTATGGGGCATATTGAATTAGCCGCACCGGTGGCACACATTTGGTTTTTGAAATCGCTTCCGAGCCGTATTTCGACTTTAACCGATATTCCGGTCAAATCATTGGAGCGTGTACTTTATTTTGAAAGCTATATCGTCATTGAGCCGGGGTTGACCGATTTGCAAATCAATCAACTTTTAAGCGAAGATGAATATCAGGAAGCTTTGGATAAATACGGCGAAGATTCATTCAGAGCCGGTATCGGTGCCGAAGCTTTGCGCGAAATTTTGGCCAACATTGATTTGGAAACAGAACGCGCAGTGATGCGTGCAGACTTAAAAGAAACAAATTCTGAGGCGAAACGCAAAAAACTGGTTAAACGTTTGAAGATTGTTGAGTCGTTTATTGAATCAAATACAAAACCTGAATGGATGGTCTTAACGGTTTTGCCGGTTATTCCGCCGGAGCTCAGACCTTTGGTTCCTTTGGATGGCGGTCGTTTTGCAACATCTGATTTGAACGATTTGTATCGTCGTGTGATTAACCGTAACAATCGTTTGAAACGTTTGCTTGAATTGCATGCTCCCGAAATCATTGTCAGAAACGAAAAGCGTATGCTTCAAGAATCAGTCGATGCTTTGTTTGATAACGGTCGCAGATCACGTGCCATTACGGGTGCAAGCAAACGTCCTTTGAAATCATTGTCTGATATGCTCAAAGGTAAACAGGGTCGTTTCAGACAGAACTTGCTCGGTAAACGTGTTGACTATTCCGGACGTTCCGTGATTACGGTCGGACCGGAACTTAAATTGCAACAATGCGGCTTGCCTAAAAAGATGGCTTTGGAGCTCTTTAAACCTTTTGTTTATTCAAAATTGGAGCTTTACGGCTATGCAACAACGATTAAAGCAGCCAAACGCATGGTTGAAAAAGAGCGTCCTGAAGTTTGGGATATCTTAGAAGAAGTCATCAGAGAACATCCTGTTTTGTTAAACCGTGCCCCGACGTTGCACCGTTTGGGTGTTCAGGCTTTTGAACCTGTTTTGGTTGAAGGTAAAGCCATTCACTTACACCCGCTTGTGTGCGCTGCATTTAACGCGGACTTCGATGGTGACCAAATGGCTGTTCACGTGCCGTTGTCACTCGAGTCACAACTTGAAGCGCGTGTTTTGATGATGTCTACCAACAACATTTTGTCGCCGGCATCGGGTAAACCGATTATCGTGCCGTCACAAGATATGGTTTTGGGTATTTACTACCTTTCTTATGAAGCAGATGGTATGATTGGTGAGGGCAGTATTTATGCGGACAAAGAGGAATGCATGTTGGCGCTTGATTCTAAAGCTGTTGATTTGCATGCCAAAATCAAATGCCGTTTGGAATATGTTGATGATAACGGTGAGACAAAATACGGTTTGGTTGATACAACGCCGGGCCGTATCATTGTGTCCGATATTTTACCCAAACATGAAAAAATTCCGTTCTCTCTCGTCAACCGCTTGTTGAAGAAGAAAGAAATTTCTGAAATTATTGATACGGTTTATCGTCATTGCGGTCAAAAAGAGACTTGTATCATGGTCGATAAGATTATGACTTTGGGCTTCACCAATGCTTGTAAGGCGGGTATTTCGTTCGGTAAAGACGATTTGATTGTGCCGGCCGCTAAACAGGAATTGATTGAAGAAACAAAAGCTCAGGTTCGCCAATTTGAAGAACAGTATCAAAACGGTTTGATTACCAAAGGCGAAAAATACAACAAAGTTGTCGATATTTGGTCAGCTTGTACAGATAAAGTGGCTGATGAAATGATGAAAAACATTTCAAAGACGGAAAACGGCTATATCAACTCTGTGTACATGATGGCTCACTCAGGTGCTCGCGGTAGTGCGGCGCAAATGAGACAATTGGCCGGTATGCGCGGGCTTATGGCTAAACCGTCGGGTGAAATTATTGAACAACCGATTATTTCAAACTTTAAAGAAGGTTTGACGGTGTCTGAATACTTTAACTCAACCCACGGTGCACGTAAAGGTTTGGCTGATACGGCTTTGAAGACGGCAAACGCCGGTTATTTGACACGTCGTTTGGTTGATGTGGCGCAAGATGTTGTGGTTACGGAAACAAACTGTGGTACAGAGCGCGGTATTATCGTTCGTCCGGTGGTTGATGGCGGTAATGTCATCGTGTCTATCGCAGAGAGAATTTTGGGCCGTACGGTTCAAGAAGATGTTCATAACCCCGAGACCGGTGATTTAATCGTCGCTAAAGGCACATTGGTTGATGAAAATATTGCTGAAGCTGTTCAAAAAGCCGGTGTTGAACAAGTTAAAATCAGATCTGTTTTGACTTGTGAATCCGAACATGGTGTTTGTGCGGCTTGTTACGGACGTGATTTGGCACGCGGTACGCCGGTTAATGTCGGTGAGGCTGTCGGCGTGATTGCCGCTCAATCAATCGGTGAGCCGGGTACGCAATTGACGCTTCGTACGTTCCATATCGGTGGTGCGGCTTCACAATCTGCCGAGCAGGCATCTGTCGAAGTGCCGTTTGCAGGTACATTAAAGCTTGAAAATGCACATACGGTTACAAACTCTGACGGACATTTGATTATTTTGTCACGTAACTGTGATTTGGTCATTGTTGATGGTCAAGGCCGTGAAACATCACGCCACCATGTTCCTTATGGTACAAAAGTTTTGGCTCAGGCTGACAGTAAAGTCAAAAAAGGTCAAAAGATTGCCGAATGGGATCCGTTTACTATTCCGGTCATTTCTGAAAAAGCAGGTATTGCAAACCTTGTTGATTTAATCAATAATGTTTCAGTCAAAGAAAGCATGGATGAAACGACAGGTATTGTTTCAAAAGTTGTGATTGACTGGCGTTTAAGCGGTCCGGCCAATGCAGGATTGAAACCGAGCATTGTCTTGAAAGATGCTAAAGGTAAAGCCGTCAATTTTGACAACGGTAAAGAAGCGAGATACTATTTGTCCGTTGATGCCGTTTTAAATGTTGACAATGGTTCTGAGATTAAAGTCGGTGACGTCATTGCACGTGTTCCGAGAGAAAGTACAAAGACCAAGGATATTACCGGTGGTTTGCCGCGTGTGGCTGAGTTGTTTGAAGCTCGTCGTCCTAAGGAGCAAGCGATTATTTCGGACATTGACGGTCAGGTCGAATTTGGTAAAGATTATAAGGCCAAACAGCGTGTCATCGTTCGTCCGATGGAAGGTGAGGCTGTTGAATATCTTATTCCGAAGGGTAAACACCTCGTCGTCCAAGATGGTGATATCGTTAAAAAAGGCGATTTGATTGTTGAAGGTACGCCTGCACCGCATGATATTTTGCGCGTTTTGGGTGTTGAGAAATTGGCTGAATATTTGGTCAAAGAAGTTCAAGACGTTTATCGTTTGCAAGGTGTGAAAATCAACGATAAGCATATTGAGGTTATTGTCTCTCAAATGCTCAAGAAAGTTGAGATTTTGACCCCCGGCGATACAACCTTCCTTGTTGGTGAGCAAGTTGACCGTGATGTCTTTGATGAAGAAAACGCAAAGACGGTTGCCGATGGCGGAACGCCCGCGACAGCTGATCCGGTGCTTTTAGGTATTACGAAAGCATCGTTGCAGACCAAGTCATTTATTTCAGCCGCGTCCTTCCAAGAGACAACACGTGTGTTGACCGAGGCTGCCGTTTCTGGTAAGGTTGATAAGCTTTACGGCTTGAAAGAAAACGTGATTGTCGGTCGCTTAATTCCGGCCGGTACAGGTACTGTTTTGCGTAGCTTAAAACGCGTTGCAGCACAAAATGATAAAGAAATTTTGGCTGAGCGTGAAGCTGCGGCACAGGCTGCTTTAGAAGCGAACAGCAATGAAGCAGTTTCTGAAGAAACAGCCGAATAAGCTTGAAAAAAAAGACTTTGAAAAAAAGAGGCTTGAGATTGCTCAGGTCTCTTTTTTTATATCAAAAGCCTTATGTTTTTAAGATAACATATTAAAATAAAAGAAATTTATCTATATTTGATTGATACGCGGTTTTTAGTGCCGGCAACGCGATTGGCTTCATCAATCGTGTAGATACGCTTTGGCATATGTTTACCTTTGAGTAAATCATCAATTGTTGCATAAGATTTATTTTTATACTCAATCGGGTGATTGGCATTTTCAGCCTCGACCATTGCCGCGCAAGCTTCATCACTTGAACAATATCCTTTGTTTTTCAAAACCTTTGCCTTGCACGTATCCATATCAACACACGCATTTTGAGTGTTTGCCATATCAATCGGTGACGCATACATTTGTCCGTCTAAAAGATAAACACCGCTTTGTTTATCATAAGGAATAACGGTTCCTTGATAATCAATATCGTTATAAACTCCTTTATTTGTGCAATCAATTTCAGAAGAGCAGTAAATTTTTGCATTTCTTGTATTCGTGAAAACGTTACCGATTAATTCAGGTGTCCCTTCAATGATAATATTTGCTGTATCTGAGTTAGTAAATGCCCAACCTGTAATTTTTTCTACCGATGATGGAATGATGATGTTTTCGATATGATTACCGGACTGTTCAAAAGCGCCGGTGTTAACTTCCTTAACAGAATCGCTGATTTGAACATTTTCTAAATTATTACACCACAAAAAAGCCCACTGACCAATACTTGTTACGCCGTTGATATTAACACTTTTAACAGGGTTATCATAAATATCGGGACCATCATCAGGTGCCCAAGGTGCCGCATTTCCTGTAGGATAATAAAAATCACTCATCTTACCAGTTCCGCTGATTTCTAAATGCCCGTCTTCGTAGAGGTCGTAATGGCAATCGGCATCGGTTGCGCCGCATGAGCCGCTTTGAGAAATTGTGCCTTCATAGGCAAAAGTATAAAAAGGGATGAGTGTTAATGTTAAAGTAAAAAATAGTTTTTTCATTGTGTTTTCTCCATATTAACGTCATTAAAAAACCGCACTTCATCAGAGCGGCGGGGAGTTCAACAATCACATAGTGGTAATGACTCTGAGGGTCTTTAGGAAAATCCTTGTACATACACCATCAGCTCCCCACTTTTTGCGGGGAATTTCGATACAAAAAAACAGTATCAAAAAGTGATACTATTTTATGGTATCACCACTATGGAAAGCCGTTGAAAGCCCCGAACCTCTCGGTTCTTAATAAAGAAAAGCCAACCTTCTCTTTATCTTGTTATATTAAAGCATATTTTATATCAGATGTCAAACCATTTTTTTTCTTGAGCAACCGTTGTTGAGGGGCCGTGTCCCGGATAAAGTATGGTGTTGTCATTTAATGTCAGAATTTTTTGAGTGATATTTTCAATCAATTGTTCGTGATTTCCCCCTGAGCCCTCAAGATCCGTTCTGCCGATTGAAGAAGCAAAAATCGTATCGCCCGAAAAAGCAATTGCCTCTTTTGGGTCATAATAAACAACCGAATCTAAGGTATGGCCGGGAGTTGCAATCACTTTGAGCCGAGGAGAATTGTCTTTTTTAAGGTAAATTTCATCTGTGTCATTTAAATACTGCATATTTTTAAGCACTTCCCGATTGGTCAGATGCATTTTTAAACTCAGGTTTGAAAGGTATAGTTGCGCATTTTTATAACCGAAAATTTTAATGTTTAAGGCTTTTGCAAGTTCTAAAGCCGCGCCGATGTGATCAATGTGTGAATGCGTCAAGAGGATTTTTTGAATATCCCAGTGATTTGTTTTGATGATTTGCAAAAGTTTATCAGCATGTGCCGATGGGTCGATAATAAAGCCTTCTTTGGTTTTTTCATCGACGTAAAAATAACAATTGGCGGCGAAAACATCATCAAATTCAATTTTTTCAACAATCATTTTTTTATAACTCGCATTTATGGCAACAATCTTTATTTTCAAGCTGGATATTGGCATGCCTGATGTGAAATTTTTTATCAAGCAAATCGGTGATTTGATCAACCAAATCCAAATTTTGTCCTTTGATATGACATTCAAGCGACATATCATTTTCACTGACACACCAAAGGTGAATGTGGTGAACATCTTCAACACCGTCGATTTTTTTGATTGCTTCGGATATTTCTTGTAAATCCGTACCATCAGGTGCCGCATTCATCAAGATATTGACAATCGGCTTAAATGAGATAAGGGCTTGATAAATCATATATGCGGCAATGCAAAGCGCAATAATACCATCGATTCGATAAATATCAAACAAAACAACACATATGCCCGATACAATGACACCAATTGATCCGAAAGCATCGGCAAGATTATGCAAAAAGAGCATTTTCATGTTGGTATTGTGATGCGCATGCGTGTGTGAAATTTTGGCAGTTAAGGCATCGACAATAAGTGCTAAAACCGATATCCAAATCATCAGCCAGCCTTCAAGCGCCTGAGGGGAAATCAAACGCTCGATACCTTCGGCGACAAGGTAGATTCCAGATATAAAAAGCAAAATAAGGTTGACAAAGGCGCCGATGACTTCTGCACGCTTAAAACCGTAAGTATATTTGGTCGTGGCTTTTTTATGTCCGATCTTAAAGGCAATGACGGCAATCAAAATCGAAAAAGCATCAGATGTATTATGCAGCGCATCACCGATTAAAGCAACACTGCCTGCAATCAATCCGCCGATGATTTCAACAAGAGAAAGAGCCATATTGATTATAAAAGATATCAGCAGGTATTTTACGGACTTTTGTTCTATTTCATGATGGTTTGCATGATGGTGATGATGTTTATCGGTCATAATTTTTTTCCTTTTCAAGGGTAAATTTAACCTTACCAATCTATAAAATCAAGCAAAAAATATGATGAGCATGACTTGCTTTTTGAATTTTTTTCAATTATGATGTCATCTGTAATTTTTTTTAAGAGAAGATAAAATGAACGGTGATGATACGGTTTATGATGTTGTCGGTGTGGGCAATGCTTTAGTCGATGTTTTGGGAAAAGTCAGTGACAAGTTTTTAAGTGAACGAAACTTAAAAAAAGGTGCGATGACATTGGTTGATGCAAAAACGGCCGGCGTGATTTATAATGATATGATTGTTGAACGTCAGGTTTCAGGCGGTTCTGTTGCCAATACAATGGCGGGGCTTGCCTCACTTGGAAATGATTGTGCGTTTATCGGCAAAGTTTATGATGATGCTTTAGGCCAAGATTTTAAGCGTGATATCGGTGCCGTCGGGGTTGATTTTGACACATTGCCTTTGCTTGAAGGGCCGGCAACGGGGCGTAGTATTGTTCTTGTGACCCCCGATGCCGAACGTTCGATGTTTACATATCTCGGTGCGGCAAAACGGTTGAATGCCGATGATATTAACGAAGAAATTATCAAAGTTTCGAAATATGTGTTTTTGGAAAGTTATCTCTTTGATGTCGAAGATTCTCAAAAAGCGCTTCTGAAAGCTGCAGAAATTGCTCATAAATACGGGCGAAAAGTTGCATTGACGCTTTCAGATGAAGCTTATATCGAAGAACATCGCGCTCAGATGCTTGATTTTATTGAAAAACACGTGGATATTTTGTTTTCCAACGAATATGAGATTATGGCGCTTTTAGGTAAGACGAATTTGCTTGATGCTTTAGATGAGATTAAAACAAAGGTTGATATTGCTTCTGTGACGCGCAATGTGAAAGGATCAGTCGTCATCAGCGGGCGAATTAAGAGCTTTGTTGAGGCCGAAAGTGTTTCGGATGTTGTTGATTCAACGGGCGCCGGTGATTTGTACGCCGCCGGATTTATGCACGGGCTTTTGGCCGGCAAACCGCTCGGTGTTTGTGCCGTTATCGGCTCAATTGCCGCATCCGAAGTGATTACGCACTACGGGGCAAGGCCTGAAATCTCACTT
>CACXFX010000177.1 GCA_902767055.1 uncultured Pseudomonadota bacterium | reverse complement strand
TACAGATATTGATATTGCTCCCGCTTCGCTACATTCTTTTTTCAATCCGTTAATTGAAATTCCTTTATATTTCTATATCCAGTATTTCAATGACAATATATCTCTGATTTATGCTTTTCAGGGAATTTGGTGCGGATTACTGCTATTCACATTTTATAAAATCTACACAATATTTTTTGACACAACAACATGGGATCAAAAAGTCTTTTGCGTCTTTGCTTTGATTATTTCAATGACCGGATATGCCACATATCATCAAATCGGAGCATCGACAAATGAAATTCCGATAGCATTTTTTATTTTGTGGGGACTTTACATTTTACTCAAAATGATAAAATTTCCGGAAAAGCAAACTTTGAAAAAATTCCTGCTCGCCGGTTTGATTATGGGTATAGGGCTTGGCTTGAAACAAACAGTGGTTACCTATTGTGTTGCTTCCGGTATCACGCTGATGATTTGCCATAAATACCTTAACAACCCCGTTAAAAGCATTTTTTGTTTTGCTCTCGGAGGTTTAATCGGATATCTTATTATAAACGGATATTTTATGTATAAATACTGGATTTTGTATCAAAATCCATTCTTCCCGTTTTTAAATGGTATTTTTAAATCTCCGTATTTTGATGACTTTAATTTCCGTGATATGCGCTTTGTTCCGCCATTGAGTTTGTTCTTTATATATCCTTTTTTGTGGAATTTCAGCAAATATAACATTGCAGAAGTAGAATTTTTTGATTTGAGATTAACGCTTTTATATATTTTAATTTTGTGCTTTATTTTCAAATTTATTATGAAAAAAATAAATAAAAGCGAAAAAAATGTCATATTTTTAAACTGTTTTATAGTTTTAAGCTTTTTTATTTGGCTTTCGTTGTTTTCAATTTTAAGATATACGGTTGTTCTTGAAATCTGTTCTGTCTTGCTCTTTATCGGTATAGCAAAAAAAATATGGGATAGTAATCTTCCTATGATTATACAAGGAATATTTATTTCATTTATGGTGATAATAGCAATAATACCTGTTCTCGGCAATGGTTGGGATAAAAAAGGCGCGAATGAAAAATATATAGAAATGGAACAAATAAACTTGCCTGAAAATACTCTGCTGAAACTATACAACCATCCTACAGCTTTTATTGTTCCGCAACTTATTAAGAATAAATCTGGGAAAGCTTTCTGTTATATGCAATATAATTGCTTATATATGAAAGGTTCTGATTTTTTGGAGAGAGGTACTTTCCGAAAAATCAGAAATGAACAGGAAAATAAGCATACCGGTCCGGTTGTTATTGCCTATCTTGATAACACTCTTATGCCTAATATACCTATGGAGCAAAAAAAGAAGTTAGCTCAAGGCTGTTTAAAAGAAAACGGATGCAGTTTAAGCCTGTGCAAGACATCAGATAAAATCAGAGAAATTATATTAAGCATTCCTGATAATTATTTTTGCCGACCCCTGAAAAATAATGTAGAAAAAAGAATTTCCATCTGTGTTCCTAAGAAACTTAAAACTCAAATTTTAGGAGAAGATTTAATAGATGACTAATACAAAAAACAAAGTGAAATCTTTTAGCCTTTTAATGCTTGTAGGCATAATTATCAGCATTTTGATAAAAAACGAGGGTATGTATGATCTAGCTAATTACCATTATTACAACGCTTGGGCATTTCTTAATGACCGCTCAAATTTAGACATTGTTCCCGGTTGCGTAAACACATTTTTTAATCCTATTGTCGAGCTGCCTATTTATTTTTTAATTAACTATTTTAATGATAGTCAGAATATTTTTTACGCCTTCCAAGGTATTTGGTTCGGACTGTTTTTATTCATACTTTCAAAAATAGGTTTTTTATTTTTCGGTTCTGAGCGCAAAGGACAAATTAAAACAATGTTTGTTTTAATTTTAGCAACAACTGGAAATGCAGTTTTTTGCCAAATAGGAAGTTCATCAAATGAAATCACTGTTGCTTTTTTCATTTTATGGGGATTTTATATTTTACTAAAAATGATAAAATTTCCGGAAACTCAAACTTTGAAAAAATTCTTACTTGCGGGTTTGATTATGGGTATCGGGCTTGGCTTGAAACAAACTGTCATCACTTATTGTATTGCTTCCGGCATAACCTTGATGATTTGCTATAAGTATTTGAAAAAACCGATAAAATCTGTCGGATTTTTTGCCTTTGGCGGTTTGGTCGGTTATCTTATCATTAACGGATATTTTATGTATAAACACTGGATTTTATACGGAAATCCGTTTTTTCCTTTTTTGAACGGAATTTTTCATTCTCCTTACTTTTTTGATTTTAATTACAGAGATACAAATTATCTTACCGCTCCGTTATTGCTTCCCATATATCCCTTTATATGGTATAAAGGCAGAACGATATCCACAAGTCAATATATTGACCCGCGATTGATGTTGTTTTATGTCCTGCCTTTGTTTATGTACTTTTTTATGAAAAAACGCATAATTAACGATAAAAACAATCAAC
>CACXFX010000176.1 GCA_902767055.1 uncultured Pseudomonadota bacterium | reverse complement strand
TTATCTGAAATAAAGTCTAGCTTATTTGAGTGGAAATGTCAATAATGTATTTTTAAGTTTTTGAAATATGAAGAATTGTCCAGCTAAAGTTTGTGGTTTTTGTTATAGAAAAAAAGCTGCCTTTTTCAGGTAGCTTTTTCGTTTAAGTAAATCCAATCGACAATCTCGGCAATTGAAAAGTTTCGTTGAAAAATATCCTGCCTAAAAATAAAGTACAGGTTGATTTTGAAACGTTTCGAAACTTCTTGTCTGAATACGTCATAACAAATTTTGTATAAAGGATCGGGAATGCCCTCAAAAATCAGTTCGTCTTTTGAAAATTCTCGTGTCACGAAAAAATTTTTTAAAATTTGACGCACTTCATTTTCAATTTCAGGCAAGCGCTGTTCCATATTATGGCGTTTGAGGTATTCGGCAAAATCGACAATGCTCACCAATTTATCCGGATTGTTGATCGGAACACAGCAGATTTCGCTCAGCTCTTTCGCAAGCTTTTGGCGATAATAACGGGATACTTTCGTGCTCGGTCTGATACTTAATCTTTGAATATGACTGATGCGGGCATATGTATCCATCACGGTTTTGTAAACCTGTCGGCTCTCGTTTGACATATTAATTTAATAAAGGGTTTCTATAATAAGGGATATTATTTTTTTCATAACATTTATTGAAAATCTTGTCAAGTGAGATATTTTGTTCTAAAATGAGGCTTTAGCAGATAAAGTGACTTGTTTGATGAGGTGGAAATGTTTAAAAAAATATCTTCTTTTTGGTCGGCAATCCTCGGTTCTGAGGCAAAATGTGAATGTTCTAAAAATCTTAAATGTGAAAAAGGAAAAACACCGACTTATCTGTTGATTGCCAACGATCTTGATAATCCGAATTTTCAGGTTTTTGAAGCGGCGGTTTATCATCTTGCCACGATTGCCGAGTTAAAGACGCAATACCGAGATAATGTCTTAAAAATTTTGAATGAATATCTCAAAAAGCATGCCCTTTCAGAGCGTACGGCTTATATCGAAAAAATAATTGAAGAAAAAAAGTTGGCAGTGCTAAAAAAGGAAATATAAGAGTAAAATATATTAAGAAAAAAGAAATTGCTGACGCAATTGGTTTTAACGTTAATCACCCCCACCGTGCCTCCCCCCTCACCGCTAACGCTCAGGGGGAGGATTCATAAGGATGAGTTTGTTGTCACCCCCTCCGTGCCTCCCCCCTCGAGGGGGAGGATTCGTATCGTATAGCTCGCATTTTTCAGTATTGCAAAAAAGTTGGCCGAAGTTATACACAACTAAAAATATACTATTTTATATTTATAATAATTTTTAGTTGACTTTTTGGAAAAATCGTTTTAATGGTCGGTTTGTTATCTTCAACAAACTATGAAAGGAAAATTTTTTATGACTGTCGGGACTGTAAAATGGTTTAATACCAGAAGAGGTTATGGTTTTATTGAGCCGGAACAAGGCGGAAAAGATATTTTTGTGCATATCACAAAGTTGGAAGAAAAAGGTATCAGGCGTCTGTTTGACGGGCAAAAAGTCAGTTATGAGCCCTATGATGATCGCGGGCGTATCGCAGCCGGTGAAATAGAAATTTTGTAAATACATATAGAAAAATCCCCCGCCGATTATTTTTAAAAGGCAGGGGTTTTTTTATATATTCAAAATTACCAACCATGAAGCTTGTCGGCAAAGTCTTGTATTTTGGAATCAATAACCGCTTGTTTTTGAGCATCTTGATTTTGTTTATCGATTTGATTAAGGTTTTCTTTGATGCTTTGAAAACTGCCCGGGACATATGATTTGAAAATATCACCGATCTTGATTTCTCCCTGTGTCTCATCTTGATATCTTTGGTACACCTTTGCCGCAGCAACTAACACATCAACGCCTTTTTCTTTTTGTTCGGATTTAAGTATCACTGTATAAGGGTACATTCCTTCAGAAGGTTTGCCGCTTGCCTCTTTTCTTTCCTCAAGTCCGACGACACGAGCACCTACAAAAAGCGTTCCGGCATCATTTCCGATTTCGCCTGCCGCACGAAATGTTAATGTTTTGTCATCTTTCATAATGAATATTTCATAATCATGACCATTTTGATGTGCTTTATCAATAATAGCCACATCTGCACCGTTATGATTATAAAAAAGTGCTTCTCCGCCTTTTCGGCTATATGACTTTTTTATTTCTGCCATGAGGGGATTTTGAGCATATTTTTTTTCAATATCAGCGTAAGACCGTCTTTCCATGATTTTTTCCTTTCATCGACTTTTGTTAAGACAAAGAATCGAACTTTGCTATCCTCAGTTTACCTCTTCCAAAAATTTTGTCAAGTGTTTTTTAAAAAATTTAATTAATTAAAAAACGGAAAGCTGAAATGCTTTCCGCTTCTTTTAATTTGGTGATTGAAAAATTTTATTTTTTCAAAATCGAACGGCCGGCGTAAACAGCCATATCACCCAATTCTTCTTCAATACGAATGAGTTGGTTGTATTTTGCCATACGATCTGTTCTTGACATAGAACCTGTCTTAATTTGACCGCAGTTTGTTGCAACAGCGATATCTGCAATTGTCGAATCTTCGGTTTCGCCCGAGCGATGTGACAAAACGGCTGTGTATTTATTGCGTTGTGCCAATTCAACCGCGCGCATTGTTTCGGTCAATGTGCCGATTTGGTTGACCTTAATCAAAATAGAGTTGGCAACACCTTTTTCAATGCCCATGGCCAAGCGTTTCGGATTGGTCACAAACAAGTCATCACCGACAAGCTGAATGCGATTGCCCAATGTGTCGGTCAGCATTTTCCAGCCTTCCCAATCATCTTCGGCCATGCCGTCTTCAATCGAGAAAATCGGGAATTTATCGCAAAGGCCTTTATAATATTCGACCATTTGAGCCGACGTATAAGATTTGCCTTCGCCTTTCATCTCATATTTGCCGTTTTCATAAAATTCAGATGATGCGGCATCAAGTGCGATGAAAACATCTTCACCCGGCTTATATCCTGCATCGGAAATGGCTTTAACGATAAATGTCAAAGCTTCTTCGGCTGTCTTTAAATTCGGGGCAAAACCGCCTTCGTCACCGACATTGGTATTTTGGCCGGCGGCTTTTAGGTTTTTCTTTAAAGTATGGAAAATTTCCGCACCCCAGCGAATCGCCTCTTTAATTGAAGGTGCGCCGATCGGAGCAATCATAAATTCTTGCACATCAATCGGGTTGTCGGCATGTTTACCGCCGTTTAAGATGTTCATCATCGGGACAGGCAAAGTTCTTGCCATTGTGCCGCCCAAATAGCGATAAATCGGCATTCCGGCTTCTTCTGCGGTTGCCTTAGCCACGGCAAGCGAAACGGACAAAATGGCGTTTGCGCCGAGTTTGCCTTTGTTTTCGGTACCATCCAAAGCAATCATCTCTTCATCGATGGCGATTTGGTCATCAGAATCAAGGCCGGCCAATGCATCATAAATTTCTTCATTGACGTGATTGACGGCTTGTTCGACACCTTTGCCCATATAACGTGATTTATCACCGTCGCGAAGCTCAACCGCTTCATGGACGCCTGTCGAAGCGCCTGAAGGAACGGCGGCTCTGCCAAATGCGCCGCTTTGCAAAACAACGTCGGCTTCGACCGTCGGATTGCCGCGAGAATCCAAAATTTCGCGGGCGTGAATGTCTATAATTGCACTCATGGAAATCTCCTAAAAAAAATTAAAATGTTAAAAACTGGTGGTAAAATGTAACTATTTTCTTTAAAAGTCAAGAGATTTAAGTATTTTAATATCAGAAATATTTTATTAATTTAGGAAATCGATGTTTTCGGATAAGTGGAACAAACGTTTTATGGAACTTGCGTTTTTGGTGGCTTCGTGGTCAAAAGATCCGTCAACCAAAACGGGTGCTGTCGTTGTCGGGCCGGATAAAGAGATTCGGGCGACCGGTTATAACGGGCCGGTCAGAGGTGTCAATGACGACGTTGCCGAGCGTTTGGAGCGTCCGACAAAGTATGATTTTTTTGAGCATGCGGAACGCAATGCTTTGTATAATGCCTGTTTGACGGGCGTTTCGCTTAAAGGTTGTGTGATGTATGCGACGCATGCGCCGTGTGTCGATTGTGCGCGTGCGATTATTCAGGCCGGCATCAAAACGGTTGTGACCAATAAGGTTGTGATTGATGAAACAACGCCAAAAAACACATGGCGTGACAAACTTTGTTTTTCGCAAGAGATGTTTGAAGAGGCCGGTGTCGAATATATTGAACTTGACTCTTGAACGACTGAACGATTTTTTTTGAACTTTCAACTTTAAATGCGCGGATAAGAGATTATATCAACCGCATACTTTTTGATTTGGAGAAAGCTTGAATGAAGATTTTAATCGCGGACGATCATGCGCTTTTCAGAGATAATTTGGCGCTTTATATCACAGAAAAGAAAAAAGATATTGTGGTGATGCAGGTTTCCGATTTTTCGCAAGCCTTAAAGCTTTTGGAAAAAAAAGCCGGTATTGATATGATTATCTTAGATATTGATATGACCGGTCTTCCGGCAGAAAAATGTATCGAAAAACTGCATGGTGTGGCCGAAAATTTAAAAATTGTCGCCATTTCAGGCAGTGAAGATATCATGCAAATCAAAAAAATTATCAATATGGGTTTGTTCGGATATATTCCGCGTTGTACCGATTTGCAGGCCTTAAAATCGGCTTTTGATACAATTTTAGAAGGTAAAGTTTATATCCCCAAAGCTTTGGAAGACGGGCGTTCGGAAAGTGCGTCAAAGCTCAACGGTAAAAGCTTAACGACGCGTCAGGCCGAAGTTTTAAACCTGATTGCCGAAGGAAAATCGAACAAGCAAATCGCTTATGAAATGAATGTTTCCGAAGCGACGGTCAAGCTCCACATCAATGCATTGTTGCGCTCGCTTAAAGTCACCAACCGAACGCAAGCCGTTATTACAGCCCAAAAAATCGGGTTGATATAAGCGTTAGCGATACTTGATTGACACGCGGTTTTTATCGCCGGCAACAAAGTTTGCCTCTTCTATCGTATAGATACGGCGCCGGTCATAATCGCCTTTCAAAAGGGCATTGATATCCTGATATGTTTTGCCGCCAAATTTGAGCATATATTGTCCGTCGCTTTGAATAAATGTATCGCAACTTGAGCCTTGGCAAATGCCTTTGCTTTCCAAAACATCGCGTTTGCATTCGTTGAGTTCTTTGGCGCAAACATTTGTGCCACCTGCCATATCCGCCGCCGACAAAAATTTCGTCCCGTCTTCTAAAATATACACG
>CACXFX010000175.1 GCA_902767055.1 uncultured Pseudomonadota bacterium | reverse complement strand
GATATTTTTAACTGTTTCCGGTATATTGATTTCAGAAATTTGTGAGCCGCTATAAGTCCAAGAACCAATCGTTTCAAGTGTTGTCGGGATATTCATTTTTTCTAAACTTGTGTTAGCATAAAAGGAGCCGTATCCTGTTGATTGAATACCTTCCGATAAAACAATTTCTTTAGTTGTCATATGAGCAAAAGCATAATCACCGACGGATGTTAATTTTAAACTGTCCGATTCGTTTTCAAAAACAACTTTTGTTATATCTCCGGCATAATCACGCCAAGGCGCCAGACCGCGGCCTGACTTAATATGATCATAATTATCGTAATTATAAATTGCCCCATAACCTTTAACATTCAAAACATTTGAATTTTTATCAAATATTGCCGTACAATGCTCACCGCATTGCCAGATACAATTTTGAGTATCACAATCGGCAAAAGCCTTAAAACTTAAAACGCCACACAAAATAAACACCATTTTATTCATATCTTTTCTCCATATTAACGTTACTAAAAAGCCGCACCATGAGTGAGCGACGGGGAGTTAAAGAATCATATGTAACGAAATGACTCCGATAGCCTTTAGGACAAATCCTTGAACATTCGCCATCGGCACCCCGACTTCAAATCTCGGGGATAAATCGCTATTTAAAAAAATAGCACTGAAAAAACAGTGTTATCCATCACTGCGTTACATAAATAAGCTCTTTAAAAGCCCCGCACCTATCCCGGTGCTCAATAAAAAAGTCATCTTTTTTACCTAAGGTCGATTATCTCATAACAAGAAACGATTGTCAAATAAAAAAATGACAATCGCTTTATTTTTTTTAAGATAATTATTTATGCTTTATCTGCGTCTTTTAGAATTCTTACGCGCTTTGACTTTATACGAAAAAAGATTTTCATCCAAAGGCTCATTGATCATCGTATCATAAAGTGACAAAGTCACTTCAACACTTTGCGGATCAATAATCTTCCATTGTTTCAGCTCAAAGGGCTTGTTTGAAAACACCAAGGTCATCGGCCCCATATCTTTTTGTTTGGCGTATTCCAAAGTGATGGTGGTCGAACCGGCGTCTTTATAAAAATCCGTCACTTTCAAGGTCTGATTATCAATTTTGATTGTATCAATCAAAATTTTTGTTCCCGGAATATCGTCATAATCGATATTTGTAATCTGATCCAATTCCCTGTCGTGAAAAATAATTTCATCGCCGTTACCCACAATCAAAACATCCGTCGGCGGCGCATATTCCATACGTATTTTAGAGGGCTTTGAGATATAAAGTTTGCCCTCTGAAGTCGCACCGTTTGAAGCCATCTGCACAAAACTTGACTCCATTGTTGTCATTGAGTTTAAATAATCTTCAATTTTTTTGATATCCGTCGGTGTTTGCGCTTGCACAACAGAGGCACACAGCAACAACATTAAAAACAAGATTTTTTTCATTTTACCTCCTTTGCCTCAAATATAATCTTAAAACGTTACTCTTTAAAGAATGTATTTGATTTCGGAAAACCGAACGGCACAAGCTTGCCTGATTGCGCCCGATGTCCGAGCCATGTCATCAAATCTTTTTCAACGGTCACACCGCCGGAACGATTGTACGAAAAACCGACGTTCGAATCAAAAACTTCGATGTCCGTCATCTGTCCGTCTTTATACTTTTGCAGAGTCACACCTCTGCCCCGCGCCATGGTCGGAATTTCTTCAACCTTAAAAATGAGCAATTTCCGATTTTCACCCACAACGGCAACCATATCGCCGGTGATTTTAACACAGAACTGAGCTTTTTCACCATCTGCCAAATTCATAATCTTTCGACCGGTGCGCGTCTGAGCAATAATATGATTTTCGTCCACCACAAACCCGTGTCCGGTATTCGAGGCCAAAATATAACTCGCCCCCGGCTCAAAGACAAACATCTCGGTGATATTGTCGTTATTTGCCAAATCAACCATCAAACGCAGCGGTTGACCAAAGCCTCTGCCCGATGGAATATCGCTTGCCTGAAGCGTAAAAAATTTGCCGGATGTATCAAGCAACACAATTTTATCGGTTGTTTGTGCATGGATTGCTTTAAGCAAACGGTCGTCTTCCTTAAACTTAAAGTCTTCGGACAAATTGACATAGCCTTTCATCGCCCTGATCCATCCTTTTTCGGAAAGGATAACCGTAATCGGCTCTTTTTCAACCAATGCGTCAATCGTAATTTCGACATCTTGCGTGATGGCCGAAAATTCTGTCCGGCGGCGTCCCAAAGCTGTCTTTTTGCCGAAGCGCTCCTTGGTCTGTTTGATTTCTTCACCGACGGCAAGCCAGCATTTATGCTCATCGGCGAGCAAAGCCAAAAGCTCCGTTTTTTCATCATTTAAGGCATCATATTCGGCCCTGATTTCGCTTTCTTCCAATTTGCGCAGACTTTTAAGTTTCATATTCAAAATCGCTTCGGCCTGATTGTCGGTCAAATTAAATTTTGCCATCATCACGGTCTTTGGATCGTCTTCCTGACGAATAATAGCGATAATTTCATCCAAATTGAGATATGCCGTCAAATAGCCCGATAAAATCTCAAGGCGCGCCAAAATTTTTGACAATCTGTGATTGCTGCGGCGCTTTAAAACCTCAAAACGATGTTTCAAATATGCCCTCAAAACCTCACCGATACTCATCACTCTCGGCACACAATCGGCATCCAACACATTCATATTCATATTAAATTTTGTTTCAAGCTCTGTTTCTTTAAAGAGCAAAGCCATCAACATATCGGCATCGACCGTCCGCGTTTTCGGCTCCAAAACAATGCGAATATCCTGAGCCGATTCATCTCTGATATCTGCCAAAAGCGGCAATTTTTTCTCATTTAACAGCTCGGCAATACGCTCAATCAATTTTGATTTAACAACTCCGTAAGGAATTTCACGAACCACAATTTGATATTGTCCGTGCCCCAAATCCTCTTTTTCCCACTTGGCACGAATGCGAAAAGAGCCTTTGCCTTGTTTATACGTATTAACAATACTTTCAAAACTGTCGACAATCACACCGCCGGTCGGAAAATCCGGTCCTTTAAGGCGCGAAACCAAAGCTTCGTCGGTTGCCTCATTGTTTTCAATCAAGTAAAGGAGCGCATCACAAACTTCGCTTAAATTGTGGGTCGGAATATTGGTTGCCATACCGACTGCAATACCTGTCGACCCGTTGCAAAGCAAATTCGGCACGGCGGCAGGCATCACGGCAGGCTCTTGTTCTTCACCGTCATAAGTGTCCACAAAATCGACCGCATCATCTGACAAACCTTCCATCAAAGCCATTGCAAAATCGGTCAGTCTTGCCTCGGTATAACGCATTGCGGCCGCACCGTCACCGTCGATATTACCAAAATTGCCCTGTCCGTCAACAAGCGGATACCGAACAGAAAAATCCTGAGCCAAACGTACCATCGCACCATAAACACCCGTATCACCGTGCGGATGATATTTACCGATGACATCACCGACAACACGCGCACATTTTTTATAGCCTGTTTTCGGATCCAAATGCAACTGGCGCATCGCATACAAAAGCCGCCTGTGTACAGGCTTTAAGCCGTCCCTGACATCAGGAAGCGAACGCGATACAATCGTCGACATCGCGTACGAAAGATAACGCTTACTTAATTCTTCTTTTAAGGCAACATCTTTAATTTTCGGCTCTGTTTCAGGCATTTTATTCTTTCAAGTCACTTAAAATTTCTTGCAAATTAGCACGAGTTAAAGGAAATTGCAAGCCATGCGCGTCAAAAAAATTTTTTTTGAGGAAAAATCCGGTCATTTTGATTAAATCCGTAACATCGTCTTTTGTGGGCTCCAAGTTTTTATTCAAAGCAAAATGCGGATACTTAAAAAGTTTATCCCGATAAGGCAAACCGGCACTTAAGCAAACCGCACGCCCGCTTTTGGGTGACACAAACGCCAAATTTTCGATCGTTCCGGTTGCCGCACATGTCCCCAAATCAAGCCCGATACCTAAAAAATAGAGCAACTTAAATTCCAAAACGGCATAATTTTTGAGCCACATTTTATCTTTCAATCCCTCAATAAAACAAGATATAGAACGAATAAGTCCCTCTAAAGGTTCATTTTCGGCAATCGTCATATTAAAAACATCGCAAAAAGCACGCATCAGCGCCAGTTTTTCAGGATTTTCGATTAAATGTGCAACGTTCGACTGACAAAGTTCCACCCCTTTAAATACCGGCAAATTTTCCTGCAATCTGGCATAAGCATTAAACGAAATTTTATTGCCGATTTGATAAATACCGAGTTTTTTTTTGCTCATTGCCCCTTTGACAAACCCCGTCATTTTGCCGTGCGCCATCGAAAGCACGGTGACGATTAAAGAATTTTCACCGTGTTTTAAGATTTTAATGATATATCCTTCATCTGATATCTGCATGCTTTGAGATTGCCCGATTTTGGCTTTTCTTTCAAGAGATATTAAAAAATTATACAATATTTTCACCCTTAAAAAAATACATTATTAACCAATCAATGATAATATTTTTTTTATAGGAGAAATCAGCGATGGAAAACATCACAAACGATTATTTGCTCGGCAAAAAAGTCAAAATATTTCAAAAAAAAGACGGCTATAAAACCTCATCCGATGCCGTTCTACTCTCATCGTTTGTTCAAAGCGCCAAAGACGGTTATCATATCTTAGACGTCGGATCTGCCACGGGCGGCATATCTTTGTGCCTTGCTTACCGCCTAAAAAATGCAAATATCGCAGGTTTTGAGATTCAACCCGATTTAGCTGATTTAGCCAATCTCAGTGCCGAGGCCAACGGATTTTCAAACCTTAAATATTTTACCCATGATATCAAACAAAAAAAAGCCCCGTTTGACTTTTGCTCATTTGATGCGGTTGTGACAAATCCGCCTTATGCCAAAGACGGCTCCGTATCACCCAACAAAAGCAAAGCACTCGCGCACACGCAAAACGATATGACACTTGAACAATGGCTTTCATTTTGCCTTAAAATGCTCAAACCTTTTGGCAAACTTTATTTGATACACAAGGCCGAAGCTTTGGATGAAATCTTAAATATTTTGTATCAAAAAACGGGCGATATAACCATTTTACCGATTTATTCCAAAAAAGGACAAAACGCAAAACGCGTTATCATATGCGCTCAAAAAGATTCCAAAGCACCTTTGAAAATTTTACCGCCTTTTGTCGTTCACAACCTTAAAGGCTACACCCCGGCCGCAGAGGCCATCTTGCGCGACGGAAAATCATATTTTGAGATAAAAAACATTTGACATTTTGTTTTGAATATGCTTTAATAATCCTCAGATAAGAAAGAAAACCTTTCTTATCGAGTGCTTTAGTTGAGCACGGAGCTTTAACCGGCTTTTTGCAAAGTACAGTGAGGATAACACTGTTATATTCAGTGCTATTTTTATTTTAAAATAGCGTTATCCCCAACATCTGGTTGGGGAGCTGGCGGCGAATGTTCAGGATTTTTCTAAAGGCCACCAGAGTCATTTTACTTTGCATGATTGGTTAACTCCCCGCCGCTCATTTAAAGCACGGCCTTTTTTTAACTGTCATCAAGAACGGCGTCATGCCGAAATCGAAGATAAGCAAGCTCGTCGCGCTCCACTTGTTTCGGCATCTCAAACAAACGTATCAACATTTTTCTTGAAAGGAAAACCTATGAAAAAATTACTCTTTATTTTAACCGCAACATTTCTGCCCTTTTCTTCCAACGCATGGGAGGCTTGTGGCACAGATGACAATGGAAATACGGCAAATTGCGAATACCAAATCGATGCTTCAGGGACATTAACGATTCGCGGTACCGGAAACAACGGCAATATCGGAGATTGGGGGCAAATTTCCGACACAATAGCTCCATGGCGAAATAAAGGTGTCACAAATGTTGTGATTGAAGATTCAATCAAAAATTTGGGAAGTATGGGATTTTATGCTGTTACAAGCGTCAATCCGATTGAAATTCCAAGCTCAATAACAACAATATCAGGTAATGCATTCTTTGGTGTAGGAACATCTGAAGTTATTATTCCAGATTCTGTCACTAAAATTAAAGGTGCTGCCTTTAGCTGGTCAGGATTACAAAAAATCAATATCCCCGATTCGGTTACTTCTATTGATGGTGGTTTTAGAGGAACCCATTTGACGGATATTGTTATTCCGGATTCTGTGACATCAATCGGTGAAGGCACGTTTAGTTATTGTCTGCAACTTCAAAGCATTACAATCGGTGAAAATACACAACTCGGGAAAATTTTTACAGGTTATAATAGTGATACTGGTTTTACCGACATTGCAAATCTTAAAATTTATTGCACGGGGGACACGGAAAAATGTGATGCGAATTTGGCCGCTGCCGGTTATTCAGACTTAAAATCATCTAAAGCCACAACAAAACAAATCAATGGCGTCACCTATGTTTATGATAAAAACGGCAAACTCGTCACAACCTCAGGTCACCGCACAGAAAAACGCATTTACACCATCGATGAAGCCAACGAGGTCGCCGGCTCCAAAAATCGCGTATCAATCACCTACCGTTAAAACAGCTCCTGCTGCGTATTGTGCGAAAGGTCAAACATCGCTTTT
>CACXFX010000174.1 GCA_902767055.1 uncultured Pseudomonadota bacterium | reverse complement strand
TGTGCAATAATGTGCCAATTTTTCTTTCAGGTTGTTGCAATTTTCCTCACTACCGCGACAAATAATTTGCATATCAGAAAGGTGCCTCGTTCCAAATGAAAAGTGGCTTGAAATATCAGTTGTATCCGGCAATGTAAGAGACGAAATATTACTGTCCCAAAATGCTCCCCCACTGATATATTCCAAAGAATCAGGTATTTCAACGGATACCAGATTGAGATTGCTGCCAAAAGCCCAAGCTTCAATTCTTTTTAGGGAATCCGGAAGTTTTAAATTTGAAAGATTTGCATCACCAAAAGCTTGAGCACCTATTTGCTCGAGCTTATCATCAAAATTGATTGAAGTCAGGTTATTTAATGTGCCTCCGAATGCCCCGTTTCCGATATAAGACAAGCCTTTTACATCTAAAGACGTGATGTCACCTGCAAAATCCTTCCACGGAGCTGTGTTGTACCATTTCCATGGTCCGGGGTCCAAAATCATATAAAAATCATACATATCACCACTGCCTGATACGCTTAATTTTTTACTTTGTTCATCAAATGCCCAATCGCAATAATCCCCGCACTTATCGCAAGCTGTTATACCATCTTCTCTTAAGCCGTTTGTGCAACTGATAACATCTGCCGAAGCTACACCAATCGGACTTACAGACAAAATCAAACTTAAAGTTAAAATATTTTTTTTCATTGATTTTATTCCTTATTCAAAAGTTATAACACCAAAAAAACCACTCAGAAACGAGCGGCAGGGGAGTTCAGAAATCATGTTGATGGCAATGACTATCATGGCCTTTAGTTTGAAATCAAACCTGAACATACGCCATAATCTCCCCGGGCCTAATACGGGGATTTTGATACAAAAAAACAGTATCAAAAAGTGATACTATTTTAAGGTATCACCATCAACAAAGAGCCTCTGACAGCCCCGAACCTCTCGGTTCTTTTTTTTAAGTAAAGAAGATATAAACCTTCCTCACTCGATTTTTATTAGAACACATTTCAGGCTGATTGTCAAATAAAAAATTTATTGAAATGAAAAAAAACCTCTTGTAACAAAGAGGCTTTTTTCATAACTAAACTTTAGGAAATTAAGCATTTTTTCCGATTTTTTTGACACCACCCATATATGGCTGCAACTTTTCGGGGATATTAACCGTTCCGTCGGCATTTTGGTGATTTTCGATAAACGGCACCAATGCGCGCGGCGTTGCAATACCCGTGTTATTTAAGGTATGCACAAACTTAACCTTGCCGTCGGCGTTGGCACGATACCTCAAGTTTGTACGCCTTGCCTGCCAATCGGTAATGTTAGAACACGAATGCGTTTCGCGATAGCAATTTTGACTCGGCACCCATGTTTCCAAATCATATTGACGATATTTTGGTGCACCCATATCGCCGGTGCAAATATCCACCACACGATACGGTAATTCAAAATCTTTTAAGATTTCTTCTGAAATTTCAAGCAATTTTTTATGCCACTTTTCACTTTCACTGATATCGTTTTTACAAATGACGAACTGTTCGGTTTTCATAAACTGGTGAACACGCACCAAACCTCTGGTATCTTTACCGGCGGCACCGGCTTCACGTCTGAAACAGGGCGAAAAACCGGCATACAATATCGGCAATTCGTTTTCGGACAAAATTTCATCGGCGCGAAGTGAATTCAAAATCAGTTCTGCCGTACCGGACAAATAAATATCATCTTGTGGCATATAATAAATTTCATCACGCGAAAAAGGCAAATACCCTTGCCCGTACAGCGGCTTTTCTTTTGAAATAGAGGGCACCGTAATAACCTGAAAACCATGAGAACGAAGCTTGTCTATCACAAACATATGCATTGCAAGCTCTAATTTTGCCAAATCGTTTTTAATGGCGTAAGTACGCGTTCCTGAAACTTTGGCAATACGTTCCATCTCAGCCCAGTCATTCAAATCCATCAATTCAATATGATCTTTAACCTCAAAATCGAAATCAGGCTTATCACCGACATAACGCACAACCACATTTTCGCTGTCGTCTTTACCAAGCGGTGCATCATTTGACGGAAGATTCGGAAATTTGAGCATCATCAAATCAAACTCTTCCTGAAACTTCGAAAGTTCCTCCTCTTTTGCCTTAAATTCCTCACCAAGAGCCTTACTTTTGGCAATAATCGAAGGGCGCTCTTCATTTGAGGCGGATTTAATTTGTGCGCTTAATTTGTTTTTTTCTTCAGCTAAAGCTTGTGAAGATGTCTTTAACGCCGCAATTTTTTTATACAATTCAATTAAGGCATCAATATCCAAATCTTCTTTTCTGTAGCCTTTCTTGTTTAAACCGTTTTGAACAATATCTTTATTTTCAATGATGAATTTAATATCAGGCATTTTTTTATCCTTTACTCTGTTTAGTTTGCATACGTTAACAGCATTTTGTGCCTTTGACAACAAATATTTTTCAAAAAAACACCGCTAAAAAATGTTTTTTTGCGGTGTTTCGTTTTTTTTATAATGTTTATCTATATGTGATTGACACGCGGTTTTTATCACCGGC